>DAOLNV010000004.1:73874-118982 GCA_035416745.1 Candidatus Hydrogenedentota bacterium
TGCGTCCGGGGGCGAGAGTGGCTGTTCCAGAAGACGTCTGCGTACAGGAAAGACGGCAGTACCTGCATTTCGGGGCCTCAAGAAGCTGCACTGCGCGCGAGACCCGGCAATGTCACCCCGCTTGCACGATTGAAGTGGTTGGGGTACAACGATGGAGCTGGAACGAGATGCAGCATGTCAGCCATGGGGAGAGGTGCGATGGCAAACTTTCTTGACGCTGAATTCGAAAAAGCGGCTGCGGAGGCGACCCGGCTCTCTGAGGAACCCGACAGTGCCACGAAATTGCGGTTGTATGCGCTGTACAAGCAGGGCAAGGAGGGGGATTGCGCCAGGCCGCGCCCGGGCATGACGGATTTCGTGGGTAAGGCCAAACATGACGCGTGGACAGCCCTGAAAGGTCTGAGCCAGGACGAGGCAAAGCAAGCCTACATAACTCTCGTGAAGGAACTGAAGCAAGCCAACGAGTAGGCTCTGCATACCGCACGAACGAAAGGCTCTCCCCGGAAGCCATTGCGGGGCGTGCCGAATCCGCTTGCGGCGAGCGCCTTGCGGTACGAGAAGCAGGCTCCTGGAAATGCTTGCCCGTTTCAGAAAAACAGGCAAGAGAAACTTAAGACTTCGGGTTCCGCGCGGTATAATTAGTAATAAGAAGCTGCGGCTATTCGTCAATGAGAGGACCGCCGTCAAGATGCCGAGGGTGGTGGCCATATCACTGTTCATTCTCCTCATCGTTGGGTGCGTGCACACAACGGAGTCCCCTCCTGTGTTCACCGAAACCTGGCATGACAAGACCAGGGATGCAATGGCCGAAGACAAGGCGCGGAAACAGGCTCAAGAGATTCTCCTGGGAGATGAGAGCGACACGGTGACTGTCCGCGCCGACGAAGAAGGGCGGCCGAAGGTCCAGGTAGGGAAAGACCGATTGCATGCGGACGTGGACGTCAAGAGCGGGGAACCGCGGGTGCGTCTTCGCTACAAGCTCAAGTGGGGGCATGCCGGAAAAGACATGCCATCGAGCATTCCGCATATACCCCCGGATTCGCAGTCCGCGAACCACGAAGAAGAGGCCTCCAACGGCGAATAGCCGGTTCAGAAACGGTTCTCTTCCCCTTTCAGAATGCGCTGTAGATTGGCCCGGTGGCGGATGAAAACGAGCACCGCTACGGCGGTTGCAACGGCGCGCAGGGCCCATCCCTGGGGCAAGGCGTGGGTCGGGTACGTCGCCCATTCGTGAGGCAGTACATACACCGCGATGAGCAGCGCCGTTGCGGCGGACAGACTGCCCGCGCTCACCATTCGGGTGGCATACACCACACCGGCAAACACGCCCGCGGCGATTACGGTGGCGACCGGCGTCAAGGCCAGGAATACGCCGGTACTCGTCGCCACGCCTTTCCCGCCCCTGAATTTAACGAATACGGAAGCGATATGACCCACGATAGCGGCCACGCCGCAAGCCAGAGGCGCATACGGCCAGTCACTCAGCAAGGGGGCGATGACTAGAACCGCTACAAGCCCTTTCCCAACATCGCCTGCAAGCGCGATGGCGCCCAGTTTCTTGCCAAGGACACGCAGAGTATTGGTGGCGCCGATGTTACGGCTGCCGTGCTCGCGGATGTCGACGCCGCGAAGCGCCTTTCCGAACCACAGGCCCGTAGGTATCGAGCCCGCAACGTAGGAGAGGACGATGGCTGCGCCCGTCTGCCACGTCATCGGCGTTCCCTCGTTTCCTCGCGCAGTTCAAGCCGGAGCGGCACCCCCTGGAACCCAAACCGTTCCCGGAGCCGGTTCTCGATAAAACGCAGATAACTGAAATGAAACAGCCGCTTCTGGTTGACGAAGAGCAAAAACGCGGCGGGTTTCACCCCGGTCTGCGTGCCGTACAGTACCTTGGCCCGCTTCCCTTTCTGGGAGCCGGCGGCTTCTTGGCCGCGCAACTCCTCGAAGAAGCGGTTCAGGTCGGGCGTGGTAATGCGCTTTTCCGATTCCGCGCGCACCATATCCACGAGATCGAAAATCTTGAAAAGCCGTTGCCGCGTGATATTGGAAATCGTGATCGAGGGCACGTAGTTCAGAAACGGGGCTTTCAGGTTCATCTCTTCGGCCAGTTCCTTGAAACGCCGGTCCTTATCCTCGATCAAATCCCACTTGGTCCACACGAGCACCATGCCGGCGCCATTTTCGCGTACATACGAGAGGATGCGTTTATCCTGCTCGGTAACGCCTTCGGTGGCGTCGATGAGCACCAGGCATACGTCGGCGCGGCGGATCGCCCGCAACGACCTGCTCACGCTGAAGTGCTCGACGGCCTCCTTGATGCCCGCTTTGCGGCGCATACCGGCCGTGTCGATAAGAACATATGCCCGATCATTCCACACAAAGTCTATATCTATGGCGTCGCGGGTGGTTCCGGGTTTCTCGTCGACGATCGTGCGCTCCCTGTTGAGAATGGCGTTTACCAGAGACGATTTGCCGACATTGGGTTTTCCGATCACGGCCACCTTGGTGCCCGGCTCGTGCTCTTCGGCGGCTGCTCGGGCGTTTTCGGGAAGAACTCCGATGACAGCCCGCACCAAATCCTCAATTCCCAAACCATGTCCGGCCGAAACAGGCAGCGGTTCCCCGAGCCCAAGGACGTAGAAGTCCGCAAGGTTAATCTGCAAGCGTTCGTTGTCCAGTTTGTTGACGGCCACAAACACGGGCTTGCCATACTTGAAGAGCTCGTCGCGGAGTTCTTCGTCCGTCCGGGTAATCTCTTGCTGCCCATCAACGACGAAGATGATGGCATCCGCCTCTTCGAGGGCGGCCCGCACCTGCTCCTGGACCTTGTGCGATACGGGGTCGAGAGGATTCTCGACGACCCCGCCGGTGTCCACCAGGCGAAACTTCTTTCCGAGCCACTCGGCAGTGCCGTACGTGCGGTCCCGGGTGATGCCCTCCTCCGAATGGACGATGGCTCTCTGCTTTCCCACGATGCGGTTGAACAGCGTGGACTTGCCCACGTTGGGGCGGCCACAAATGGCGACAAGGGGCAATGCCGGGGCCTTCGCCATCACGCTGCTCCTTTGCGCCGTGCTTGACGCAAGCCTTCAATGAAATAGTCTATCAGGGAGATGATTGTCATTGCAGTGGCCGCATAGAGAAGGCCGCCTGCAAGATTACACGCCAACAAGACGGCCACAATATAGGCCAACTGGAAAACCGTCGTAAGCTTCCCCGTAAGCCGCGGCCGTACCCGCAATATCTGGAAAAAGTCGCTCAGAACATATGCGCCCATGCTGATCACCACATCGCGGCCAAGCACGAGCGCCGGAAACCACTGGGGCACGGGATGCGCAAACGTCTCATTCACCGCGAGAAACACCAGCGTGACGTTAATCAGCAGCTTGTCGGCGATTGGGTCGAGGATCGCGCCCAGCCGCGATTTCTGACAGAATACGCGCGCGATGAACCCATCGACCGCATCGGACAGGGCAGCCGCCAGAAACGCGGCCAGCGCGACGACCCGCCAGTGCGGCTGGACCGCCGTATACGCGACGACGCTCCACCCAATAAAGGGTATCGACAACAACCGGGCGATGGTGATCCAATTCGCGATGGTCACGATGGCGCCTCTGACCGGACCGATGCAGCCCGTAATTCCCCATGTCAGCCCCGGGGCCCAGGCAATCGCAACCCCTTGATTCTTGTACGGTTGTGAAACAGGAAGTTGCCTGCCAGACTATATCATCCCTCCCCCGGACGGTTCAATGCCCCTTGCGGGCCCCCTCGCGGGCCCCCTAACGATCGCGCACGGGGAATACGCTTGGGACAGGTCACCCGGTCTTGCTTCGCGGAATCTTGGGTGCCACGGGTGTTACGTTTTCTCGTGTTCTTCTGCCTTGGCGATTTGTCGTTTGATCTGGGCAATCAGTTCGGCGGGCGAAAACGGTTTGGTAAGCAGGCCGTTTGCGCCAGCTTGCCGGCACCGCACCATGGCCTCAGCCGTGTGGGCTGAGGTGACACAGATAACCGGGATATGGTGGGTCTGCGGGTTTGCCTTGAGGTGTTGGCATACTTCGTAGCCGCTCATCATGGGCATCATGATATCCAGCAGGATAAGGGCCGGTTCCTCGGACTCTGCAATATCCAAGGCGCTGATGCCGTCATAGGCCGCGACGCTCTCGAAACCTTCGTTTTCAAGTGCGCGCTCGATGAGGCTGACCACATCCGGCTCATCGTCCACGATCAGGATTTTCGGCTTGGCCAATGTCCTACTCCCTTCCGCGTTGTTTGAGGCCCGCGGCATGCAGGTCGCGTGTATGCATACGTGTTCGCTCGTGTTGCCGCAGTCGCGTTTTGCGCAGTGGTTTACGCAACGGCTTGGCTTCCTGACGGGAGACTTTATCCTGGAGAACCTGGATTCCGTGCTCCACGAAACCATCGCTTTGAAGAATATTGCGCACCACCAGACCCATGACCGGCTTGGTAAGAGGTTCCCGGAATTCGTCATCGCGCATAAGTTGGACGTGGACGTGCATGCCCGGCGGCAACGATTCCATCATGCGCACCAGCATCCCGTACGCATTGATGTCCAGGATGACGCCGCGCATGTGCACATCCGGCGCGTCTTCGGGCCAAACCAGACACGGGCGGCAGGTTTCCGTGCGGGGAGCTACCCGTTTCCCGCGGCGCAGCGATTTGCTGTCGGTAGAAAAGAACATTTCATCGGCCATGTGGCGCTCCCCTGCCCGTCGGCCTCAAGCAACGCTCGCACACAGAATAGCGGCGGGCGCTCCAAGGCTGACGGAACACTTCTGTCCTTCCTATACTCTTAACATACCGTAACTTGACAAGGTTTTCCAGTGCCCTGTGCAGTATCTGCGGTATTCCCGGGAGTACGGGCAGAAAGGCCAATCCGCACGACACATATATTATCCAATAAAATCAAATAAGTTACGAAATATTGTTTGACAAACACGGGCGGCGTGGATACAATTACAGCATATAGTGGTATGCGGCGCATTGGCAACCGTATATTGATAGACCCCCGGCCCGAGTTAAGAAAAAGGGGCTCCAAGAGGTGCCGTAGAGGTGAAGGCTTGGCTCAGATGGTGAACGGACAAATGGTACGCATGCCGGTTATTCTGGTTACGGACGATGATGAGGTCGTCGTGCAGGTGCTTTCGCAGTGGTTCAAGGCCCGCGGGTTTATGGTGGACATTGCCCGCGATGGTTTGGAAGCCGTCAATAAGTGCAGGGACCGGCTCTTCGACGTGGTCACAATGGATATCGAAATGCCGAAGATGGGCGGTATCGACGCTATCCGGCTAATCAAGGCCTTCAATCCGGCGGTGCCGGTTATTGTGTTGACGGGGTATGCGACCCGGGCGGATTTGGCGGAAGGCTGCCAGGCTGACAAGATACTTGCGAAACCTATGCCCTTGAGCGCCCTTGAGCAAGAGGTGCGTGCCTTGCTGCGGCCGTCTGCCGCCGCAGCGAACGCCTGACCGCCTGCTTTTCCGTGTTGCTATTAGCCGTAGAACCAATCCAGCGGCACGCGGAGGATCTGCGTGCGGTTGAGTTCGCCAACCGTGGAATCGCCGGCACAATGGGCGACCAAGGCCGCGTCATCCACGAATTCCAGGGCTGTATAGCAGTACCAACCGTCGGGGTTTGTTTCCAACATGCGCACGTTTCCCCACGTCTGACCCTCGTCTCGCGAGATGGCCGCGGCAAACGGAGTGCGTTTCCCTTTCAAAGAGGCATCAATACTACTGTGATCGTTCCACAACAACAGCAGGTCGCCTGTCGCGGGAATGCGCTCGATGGTGGCGGGAGATACCGGGCTCATGATGTTGGTCAATTCGGCTGGAGTCCAGGTGAGCCCCTGGTCGGTCGAGAATGACCGCATCTGACAACCCTGGTCCGTGCGGCACAACATCATGAGGCGCCCGTCTTTGAGGGCAACGACGGCGGGTTCCTGAAGGCCGGACTGGCTGTCTTTCGGGGCATCGAGGATCGACTGGCTCGGGCCCCACGTCTTGCCGCCATCGTCCGAGAGGTAGCACATCGCCTGGCCGCGTCTGTTGAAGGTTTCGCCGGGCAGGCTATGGCGCGCGGCGGGAATCACCAGGCGGCCGCTCTCGAGCTGGGTCACGCGGTCGTTGTTGACCACAAAATACCCTGCGGGCTCGATGCACAGGATGGGCTCGCCCCATGTCTTCGCCTCGTCGTTCGAGATGCGCATGACCGGGCGGCAGTCGCTGGTCGAGTTCTTGCGAAGATAGAAAAGCGCAATCTCCCCTGTCTGAAGCCGCAGCAGTGACACCGACATGACGTTCATGCCGCCCTCGTTGGCAAGAATAACGATGTCCTCGCCGGACCACGTCTTGCCGCGATCGGTCGAGACGCGTCCCGCCAGGAAAGCCGCGCCATGGTCGCTCCCGCTTTCGGTGAAATGGGTGTAGACGAAGAGCAGCCGGCCGTCGTTCAACTGGATGAAATCGCCTTCGGAATTGCGCGAATTGCCGGCGCCGGGCGACAAGACGAGGACGCGCTGAGGCCCTTCGGGTTCCGCCGCGACGGCAACAAGGCTCAGCACACACGTAACTGCAAGAACGGCAACATGCTTCATGACGCAATCTTTCTCCAGGGTCTGGCCGAAGACCTTTTCGACGGGCCCGGCGTGTTCAGCAGCCTCTGCCGCCTTCGCTGGCTGCCCGGGCCTTGGCGGATGCGGTTTCGATGGGCGGCAGGGGCTCGGGCAAGACGCCTCTGGCGCGTTGCCACATGAGCGCGGCTTCCAGGATCATCCAGGCTTCGAGGAGCAACACGGCGCTGCCAATTGCGGCCAGCAGCCAGTTCGATTTTCCCAACCACGTGACGACGTTCGTGCCCATGGCCCAGGCCGGCAGGATTACCATGATCGCAAGCGGGATTGCGAGCACGTACGCCGGGCGGCTGTGGCGGATAAGGTAGAAGGCGACTACCAGGAAGGCCAGTCCGGCGAGAAGCTGGTTGATGGCGCCGAACAACGGCCACAGGATCAGGCCGCCCGACCCGGGTCCGTTCGGGCCCGGGATCATAGCCAGCGCTCCCCCCGTGAGGACCGCCACCAGGGTCGCGGCATACTTGTTGCGCAGCGCTGGAACGCGAACCACGCCCGCCAGTTCTTGCACGATGTAGCGCTGCAAACGAGTGGCCGTATCAAGGGTGGTCGTGACGAAACATGCGATCATGACCGCGGCGATCCCCTTGGCCAGGGGGAGCGGGATCTTCAGAGCAGCAATCAGGTTTCCCGCGCCTTCGACATACGCGCCAACTTGGCGCGCGAGGCCGCTCATGGCCCCCCACCCGCCGCCGTAATAAGCGGACCACGCGGCTGTGCCCGTGACCGCATGGCCATCCTGCATGACACCCAGGCCGAGCCCCGCGCCGCACGCCACAATCACCAGCACGGCAAGTGCGCCCTCCATGAGCATCGAGCCGTATCCTACGAACTGGGCATCCACTTCGTTGCGGAGCTGCTTGGATGACGTGCCTGACGATACCAGGCAATGGAATCCTGAAACCGCGCCGCACGCCACAGTAATGAACAAGAAAGGAAACAAGGGCGGGGCGTCCCCCGGCACGTCGGCATTAATGGCGGGGGCCACCATCTCCGGCTGGGCTACCACCAACCCCAATACCAGGAGGACCAGTGCCACGATAAGCTGGTGGGAATTGATGTAATCCCGCGGCTGCAGGAGCGTCCAGACGGGGAGCACGCTCGCGAAAAAGCAATACACGAGAAGGATGGCCGTCCATATAACCACGACCGATTTCAACCCGCTGAAAAAGCCCACTTCGGTGCCTGCGAACAGGGGGATGCCGAGTAGCGCGCTGAGGTCGACGGGCAACAGATAAACGCCGACTGCGACGGCAGCATACAGGATGATAAGAGCCCCGATCGAGGGCAAGAGCAAGTTGCCGCCGTACCTGTAGATCCAGAAGCCCACGGCCACCGCCACGGGCATGGCCACCCAGGCCGAAAGCACGCTCTGGGGATAAATCGAGAAAATGACGGCAATCACGAGCCCGAAGATGGCAATCACGACCATGAGCACAAAGAAGAGAACTATCAAGAACAGCACGCGGGCCCGGGGGGATATCATTCGGCCGGCGATGTCCCCGATAGACTGGCCCCGCGAGCGGACAGATACCACCAGAGCGCCGAAATCGTGCACAGCGCCTATGAAGATGGACCCGAACACCACCCACAACAACGCCGGCAGCCAGCCCCAGAATATGGCAATGGCAGGCCCGACAATCGGCCCCGTCCCGGCTATCGATGTGAAATGATGGCCAAACAGGACCTCTTTGCGCGTGGGAACGTAATCGACTCCGTCTTCCATCCCTTTCGAGGGAACGAGCGCGTTGGGGTCTAGACGGAATATCTTCCGGGCTAGAAATCGTCCGTATGTATGGTACGCAATGACGAATCCGACGCCTGAAAGTAGCGCTATCATTATGCTTGTCATCTCTGCTAATCCCTCCAGCGGTAGAACAAGGCTCATGATGCGAAGAAGAACGAGCCCCGGATCTATGGAATCCAGTATACCGCGAGGCTGGCGCATTGTGAAAGTCAGGCCTGGGACGTGACCCGTGGCTCCGCCCCTGTGGCGTGGGCGGCATGGTGTCGTTTCGTGGCCCCGGTGTCTGGTCCCCGCGGACGAAAACGACGGATTCGGAGACCAAGGGACCCCGGGAACAAAAAGGAGCGCCGCGGCCGCCGTTGGCTGAAACCGGCTCTTCCGGGTGCTCCCGATCAAGGCGCGCCAGAGGTGGGGATGCCGGATTCGCCGGGCTGGACCCCGGCGGTCCCGGGGGGAGTCTGCTCTCAGCAGGCCGCGCCCTCTTGAGTTTCTTCGGTCCGTGGGGTCCCTTCTTTCTGGACACAAATACCCCTCAGATTGCCCCGCGCCGTGTATAGTATTTGCGATGGTAAGTGCATGATTTCGCCACATGAGGCATAATGATGCAGGTTTGACCGTTCATCGGCGAGGCGGTGACGCCGTGACATGTGCGATGTTCGAGCTTGAGGGGTGGGAGTGCCGGGTGTGCGAGGATAGGGGAACGCCATGAGCATCGTCTCAATACCCGCGGTATTTATGGCCGGCGCGGTGGTATGCATGTGCGCCCACAACATCCTTGTATATCTCCGCGTTCGTGACCGGCGTGAACACCTCGCGTTTGCCGTAACGTGTTTGTTTATCGCGCTGTATGCCGCGGCCACGGCAGGGCTGTACAGTGCCGCGTCACCGGAAGACGGCCAGTTCTGGCAGCGCTTGCAGGTCACGGCGGTCATCTACGCAGCGATTGCGTTCGTGTGGTTCATCTCGCTGTACACGGGGCAGCTTGCGGGTTTCATCCGCAACACGTTCTCGATTTACTACGCGCTGAGCAGTCTGGTGTTGTGGTTTGACCGCAGCGGTCTTTCCTGGCCGGGCGATCGCCCTTCCGTGAAGCATATAAACCTTCCGTTTGGCTGGCACGTGGTGTATCAAGAGATGGCGCCGGGGCCGCTGGTCGAGATTACCAGCGCCATAGGCCTTGTTTTCCTGGCGTACATACTACGGGCTTGCCTGCGTTTTTACCGGGCCGGCCATAAGACCAAGGCGCGGGTTTTGTTATGGGCCATCTTGCTGTTTGTGTTCGGTGTCGCCAACGATATGGCCGTCACCGTGGGCATGTATAAATTCATTTACCTTATTGAGTACGCGTATTTTGGCATGGTCTTGTTGATAGACCAGGCTCTCACGCGCGACATGCTCGAGACCGTCCGCCTGCGCCGGGGCCGCGTGGCCGATGAAGGCCGGTACAAACGGATGTTCCAACACGTGGACGACGTCTATTTCGAGGTAAGTCCCGAAGGCCGCATTCTGGACGTGAGCCCGTCGGTGCAGCGCGTGACAGGCTTGTCCCGCGAAGAAGTGATCGGACGAATTGCCGATGACTTCTATGCGCGCCCCGAGGAACGCGCGGAATTGCGCCGACGTATCCGCGAACAGGGCCGCGTCGAGGGCCTTGATATGCATTTTCGGCTGGGCAACGGCCGCGAAGCCGATTTTTGCATCTCGGCGACTCTTGTTGCCGGCACGCAGGACGCGCCTCCCCGGGTTGTGGGGTCGTTGCGGGACATTACGAGGCGCAAAGAAGCCGAGACCGCACTTGCCCGCGCGGCGCATCTCCACGAGCGGATGCGGGGGCTGGCAAAGACGCTCGATAGCGCGCAGTCGCTGAATGCGGGTCTTAACGAGGCCTTGCAGACAGTGATGGAGATGGCGGGGTGGCGAGAGGGCGCAGTCTATGTGGTTACCCGCGGGCGGCCGGTTCTGCGCGCGCGCCAGCATTTGCCATACGCCGCCGCAAAGGCCCTGGAAAGCCTGCCCACAGAAGAAGAAGATGTGTTGGCGGCACTGTCCGCGGGGCGGCCCGTAGCGCTCGGTTCCCTGGCGTGGGACTTTCTGGCCGTGCCCGAGCTGCGGAACTATCAAGGCGCGCACGTGGTGTCGTGCGTGTCCGGCGACCGGCTCGTAGGATATCTGGTGCTGGCATCGTCAAGCGGCCGTGAGAACCGTGACGCGCTCGAGGCGGAAACGGCCGTTGCGTCGGAAACAGGGACCTTCATTACCCGCTGTTTCTTCATCGAGGCCGTGCAGCGGCGCGAGGAACAATACAGGCGCGCCCAGGAATTTGCTCATGTGGGGAGCTGGGATTATGACGTTTCCGACGGGAAGCTGCGCGGGTCGTTTGAGACAAGCCGGATCTTCGGATTCTCCGAAGACATCGAAGCAGTGACGTTGACGGAGCTCAGCGAGGTGATTCATCCGGCCGATCGAGACCGTATCGTGGCGGCGTTCGGCGATTTTGTGAGTGGTGCGGTGGATACCTACGATGTCGAATACCGCATCATCCGGCAAACCGATAAGACCACGCGTACCGTGCATTCGCTTGCGCAAGGCGTCGAAGACGATGCGGGGCGCATCTCCAAAGTCCTGGGAACGGTGCAGGACGTGACCGAAGAAAAGCAACTGCAGCAGCAGTTGATGCTGGCACAACGCATGGAGTCGGTGGGGCTTCTCGCGGGCGGAATCGCCCATGACTTCAACAACATCTTGTCGGTTATTCTATCGTACAGCGATCTGCTCCTTCGCGGCATGGACTCCAGCGACCCGAAGTACGCGATGATTCATGAGATCGGGCAAGCGGGCGAGCGGGCGAGCCATCTGACGCAGCAATTGCTCGCGTTCAGCAGGCGCCAGATCATGGAAATGCGCGTGATCGACTTGAACGCGGTTCTTCGGGAAATGGGGCCGATGTTCGAGCGCTTGATAAGCGAGCGCATCGAACTGCGTCTGGAACTGGATGATAGCTTGCGGCCCGTGCAGGCGGACGCCTCTCAGGTTCAACAAATCATGATGAACCTGGTCGTCAATGGGCGCGACGCCATGCCCGACGGCGGGATACTGACCATCGCCACGCGTTGCGCCATCATCGACAAGCCCGACCGCGGCCAACCGCCCAATTGTCCCGCGCCGGGCGAGTACAGCACGATATCCGTTTCGGACACCGGAACAGGCATGGAGTCCGGAGTACTCGACCGCGTATTTGACCCCTTCTTCACTACGAAAGCTGCCGGAGAAGGCACGGGGCTTGGTCTCGCAACCGTATACGGCATCGTAAAGCAGCATGGCGGGTACATCTCCGCGGAGAGCACTCCGGGGAAGGGGTCGCGTTTTCAGGTGTATTTCCCTGCCGTAGACCAAGCACCGGAAAGAGATGCGCAACCCAAGGTTCCGGACACTGACGCCCGAGGCACAGAGACGATTCTGGTAGTCGAAGACGAGGAGATGGTGCGGGATCTGACCAGCAACGTCCTGCAAAGGCACGGCTACGTGGTGCTGACCGCCGAGGATGGAGAAACAGCTCTTGCGGTGGCGGCAAGCTGCGGCCAGCCTATCCAGCTCCTGTTAACCGACATCGTCATGCCTGGGATGAACGGACGGGAACTGTACGAGCAATTGGCGCCCCGTCAGCCCGGGATGAAGGTGCTGTTCATGTCCGGCTATTTGAACGAGATCGTCTCCGACCGCTCAAGCCCGGGAGCTGACTCCGCTTTTCTGCAGAAACCCTTCACCGTCCAAACCCTGACCGAGAAGGTGCGCAGCATTCTCGATTCGTAGCGTGAACGGTCTCCGCAGAGCGTCAGATGTTCAAGAAGGCGGGGACATCGCGGATCGAGGCAAGAACAGGCGCTCCGGTTGCGCGCAAGCGGCTTTCCGATTGGTGACCCTGAGCGACCAGGACACATCGGACCCGCAATTCCCCGGCCACTTCGAAATCGTGCAGGGTATCTCCAATCATGAGCACGGAGTCTTGAAGCGGATTGGTCTCGCTCAGCCATTGCCTTCCCAAGTCGGCCTTGCTCTCGGCATAGTGATTGTGGAGGCCGCGGATCGTATTGAAGTACTGCGTCACGCCAAAATGGTTGACGGCGTGGAGCAGCATGTCATGCTGGTGCGCCGAAATCAGGCATTGGCGCAACCCGGCATCGCGAAGCCGCGCGAGCGTTTCGACGGCGCCGTCGTACAGGGCGGCAGCCGAATAGACATTCTCGCTATACATCTTGATCCACTCGCGCGCAGCTTGTTCGAAGGCTTCGGGCGAAGGGTCGAAACCGAGGGCCTTGTAATACTCGATGACCGGGAACGTGAATCGCTCGCGATAGGTGGCCAGATCGACCAGCGGAATTCCCCTGGCCCGGCTCAATTCATGCAGGGCCGTCAGGCACAGTTCGAGGTCGTCGAGCAACGTGCCGTTCCAGTCCCAAACGATATGTCTAATCCGCAAGGCAGTCTCCGTCTTCACACGCGCCACCGCTGGAGCGGGGTTTGATGATTGCGCCCTCCGACCGCGACACGACGAGTGCGCCCACACTGTCACCCGTGATGTTCACTACGGTCCGGCACATGTCGAGAAACCGGTCTACGCCGATAATGATACCTATGTACTCGGCGCCGATGCCGGCTTGTTTCAGCACCAGGGGCATCAACGCAATACTGCCGCCCGGTATGCCCGCAGTGCCAATCGAGACCATGATCGCCGACAAGAATACACCGAACTGCTGGGCAATTGTCAGGTCTTTGTTGAGAACCTGCGCAATGAACAAAACCGCCACGGCCTGATAAAGAGCGGTACCGTCCATGTTTACCGTGGCGCCAATGGGGAGCATGAAATTGGCGATGTTCTCATCGGCGCCGATGCGCCGCGACGTGCAATCGATTGTAACGGGCAGCGTTGCGGAACTCGACGAGGTGCTGAACGAAAGTTCGATGGCCGGGGCAAAGCCTGCAATGAATCGCCACGGCGAAACGCGTGCCGCAAGGGGCAGCACGACGCATACGAGAAGCGCGAAATGCAGTCCCAGACCCGTCACCACGGTCACCACGTACCAGGCGAGGGATACGACATAGTCGATGCCGAGTTCAGCGATGGCTTTGCTCATCAATGTGAACACGCCGATAGGCGCAAGATACATGATCCCCAGCACAAGCTGGATCAGGGCTTTGTCGAGCACCC
The DNA here is from genome assembly GCA_035416745.1 of Candidatus Hydrogenedentota bacterium. Classification (NCBI taxonomy): domain Bacteria; kingdom Pseudomonadati; phylum Candidatus Hydrogenedentota; species Candidatus Hydrogenedentota bacterium. The sequence continues at coordinate 87,477 of DAOLNV010000004.1, forward strand.
GAAACACATCGAGAGCGGCCCGAGCGCGAGCGCCCAGCGAAGCAAGGGCGCCCCCAAGCAGGATGGCGAGGAAAATCACGGCCAACGGATTCTGGCCCGCCATGATGGGATTTTCGATGACCGCCGGCAGTGCTTCTTCCTGGATGAGACGGCCCACGGAACGGCCTTCCGCGGATGTTCCCGGAGCCGGCGAAAGCGCGCCCTGCGACAATTGCAGCTCGCTCTTGCCTGCCCCGGGGCGGATCACGCTTACGCACGCCATCCCTATCAGGACCGCTATGCATGTCGTTATAAGGTAGTACGCGATAGCCTTGAACCCGACTGAGCCGAGCTTGCGCGGGTTGCCGATCCCCGAAACGCCGCATATGATCGAGACGAAAATGAGCGGCGTAACGACGAGTTTGAGCAAGAGGATAAATATCGTGCCAAAGATATTGAGGTAGTCGACAGCAAACGATTCCGCGCCCATGACCTTGAAAGCCCATCCCGCGAACACGCCGGCCGCCATCGCCAGGAAGATCTGCGTGGGAAGCTTGAACCAGCGCGGAAACAGGAGAAAGAACACCGCCATGGCGGCGGTCGCGATGCCCGCGCGAACGGCGGCTGCGGGCCAGTCGACAGAACCTTCCTGCGTGCGTACGGATGCAATTCCAAAGAACGCGCCCAACAAAAGGATGCCCGCGAGAACAAACACGGTGCGTCTCATCCGGATACCCTGCTCCTCAAGTCGTGTTTCAACCGCGATGAGAGAATTGTCAGCGGGAAGCACCCCTGGATAAGCGCCGCCCGATGGGAAGATGCATTATCGCGAGAGCTTGACCGCAAGAACCGCCAGCACCAGCGGAATCAAGGCCACCAACCACCACTTATTTGCCAGAAAGAAGTCGTAGACTTCCGCAATCCAAGTCATGTCGATGCCCCTGGCTAGCGGTACCGGTCCAGAACGCCTTCGCGCCATCGGTCAAGTTCTTTGGAATTCATGTCGTCGCGCGTTTTGACGGCGATTTCGGTCTGTTGCTCCACATATCGAACAGGGTCCGTAAACCACGAGCCGAACAGCATGATGATGGCCAGAATGCCAAGCCCCGAGCTTGCCAGGCACTTTTCCCGGTCTTCCCAGAACTTCGCGTAGGTCAGGCCGATGAATGCCCACACAAAGGCAAGGATGGGCAGAAAAACCACGATATAGGCCATGGGGAAATAGGACCCATCGCCCAGCGTAATACCCCGAAACGAAGGAAAGACGATGATCAGGGTGGCGCCAATCACGCCAAAAACGGCCAGAAGCATGCTGAACTGCCAGGGCTGCCATTTCCGGTACCCGCTGCGGCTCAGCACCACCTCGTCAGCCGCCACCTCTTCGTCCTCGAGCTCGCCGGGCAGAGGGGCTTCACTCTCAAGCGCGGCCAGACTCGTGTCGCTTCCCTTCTGTGCCGGGGCAGGCTCGCGATCGTGAGGATGCTTCTTGTGCTTGTCCGACTTGCGCGCTCTGCGCTCGTCCTGGCATTTGGGGCAGAGTTTCACGCCTTTGCGGGTCTCATAGACATGTTCGGCGCCCACAAACATGCCGCACTGGTCGCAATGGACGCCGCATTCCTCGCAGAGCAATTCGTGCGTAATGCCGCAGTAGCCTATGGCACTCCGGAAATTGCACTTGGAACATTCCATTGCCTCTTCCTTCCCGATTGCGGTCTCCAACTTCAGTCTAGCACGAGACCCTCGGAATGTCTACGGGACCGCAGTTCAGGCATACCGGACTTGCGGCACCCGTTTCGACTGGCAATAATGAGGCCGGATACAGGCATTTCGCACACGGAGAATGGCATGCACGGGAACGGTTCCAGTTTAAGACAGGCATTCGCACTCGTAATTCTAACCGTTGGCGGATGGCACGCAGCTGCCAGCGACTGGCCGCAGTGGCGGGGGCCCAACCGGGACGGCGCCTGGGCGGAAACGGGGCTTGTCTCGAGCTTCTCGGCCCCCCAGATTCCCCTGAAATGGCGCGCAACCGTCTCGAACGGCTATTCGGGGCCGACCGTCGCAGCCGGGCGCGTCTACGTCACGGATCGCGTCGAAGCCCCCGAAGAGACCGAGCGCGTACTCTGTTTCGACGCGGAAACCGGCGCGCCGGTATGGGTCCATGCCTATGCGGCGCCTTACGGTCCGCTCAGTTACAAGGACGGCCCCCGGGCGTCCGTTACGATCGCGGACGGGCTGGCCTATTCGCTTGGTGCGGTCGGACACCTCCGATGCCTCGATGCGGCCAGCGGCGAGTTGGTGTGGAAGAAAGACCCCGGCGCCGGTTACGAGGTCGAGTTGCCCACCTGGGGCATCGCGGCGGCGCCGCTGGTCGATGGCGAGCTCGTGATCGCCCAGATCGGCGCGCGAAACGGCGGATGCCTCATGGCATGGGACAAGCGGACCGGCCAGGAACGCTGGCGCGCGCTCGACGACCCCGCTTCCTACTCGGCCCCCGTGGTAACCGAGCAGGCGGGACGGCGTGTGGTGATCTGCTGGACGGGCGATAACGTCGCGGGCCTCAATCCGCTGACCGGCGAGCTCTATTGGAAGGTTGCCACGCCGCGTTCGAGGGATGTCATTAACGTTCCTACGCCGGTCATCGCGGGGGACCGGATGTTCCTGACATCGGTGTATGAGGGCTCGTACTTGTTCCGTCTCGGGCAGGACGCGCCAACGGTCGAGCTCCTCTGGCACAGGGCAGGCGAAAGCGAGATCAAGAGCGATGCCATCCACGCCATGATCAGCACGCCCCTGATGCTCGGAGAATACGTCTACGGGGTCGACTGTTACGGCCAGGTGCGGTGTCTCGAGCCGAAAAACGGCGACCGGGTGTGGGAAGATTTGACCCTTGTGCCGCAACGGCGCTGGGGCACGATTCACATGGTCCAGAACGGCGCTACCACCTGGATGTTCAACGAAACCGGCGAGCTGATCATCGCCACCCTTTCGCCTGAGGGCTGCCGGCAAATCAGCCGGGCGCAACTCATCGGACCCACCACCGGACAGCTTGGCCGGGGGGACGGCGTGTGCTGGTCGCACCCCGCGTATGCCAACCGTTGCGTCTTCGCGCGAAACGACCAGGAATTGGTCTGCGCCGACCTCGCCGCGGAGTGACCCGGCTTCTTGCGCGGCCCCCGCGCCGGCGTCCTTCCCTATTCGCCGTAGACCCGCATCTCAAACACGCGGGCCGAGGGGTCGCCGTTCGTGGCGTGGACCGTGAGTCGCAGGCGTTGCGCCGTAACCGGTTCGAACCGGTGGATGCGGCGGCGTTGGAAATTGCCCCGGACCGTCGCGAGCGTGCGCCATTCCCCGTCATCGTATGCGGCCAGTTCATAGTCGCGAACGCATTGAGGCACGAGCGGCACGGTATGGCACTTCTCGTTCAGGTCGGTATCGAAGGTCAGGTACACGGCCGTGAACCGTTTCGCATCGCCCAAGTCGAGTTCGAGCCATTGCGGCAGGGCCTGATAGGGGTCGGACGCCCATTGGTTGCGTGCGCCGCCGATGATGCGCGTCACGCCGTTGACAATATTGCCGGCATCGTACCGCGCGGGGACCGCGATGGGCGGTTCGGTGTGGAACGCGTACTGTTCGCCGGGAACGGCCGTCCAGCGTCCGTCGCCGCCGTAGGCGCGGCAGGTTCCGAGGGGCGCTTTCGACATGAGCCGCCAGGAGATGCCTTTAGCGGGAGCCAGCCACACCCACGCGAAGGGGAATTCCGCGGGGACATCCAGCGGGAACGCGACCCAGGTCTCCACCTCGGGCAGCGCCGTGGCCGTGACCGCGGCAAGGTCCGAAGCAGACGAGAAATCGCCTGTCTCGTTCGCTCCACGCAGGTGGAGTTCGACATCGGCCGGTTCCGTGCGCTCGGACCGCAGCAAGGCGTAAAACACGCCGATGGTCCTTTGGGTTCCGGTGGGGAATTGGACCGCCCGGGGCATGTTGAGCGGATGCATTTCTCCCGGCTGGACCTCCATCTTGCTGAATTCGTCGAAGGTGCGCGTGCTCGACGCAGTGACGGTGGCGGTCCGGGCCACGTCTTCGGGATCCTCGTTCTGAAGTCCGGGGATGTACTGGTCGTCCTTGAGCAACCGCTGCTGAAAGGCGTCCATCTGGCCGCGATAGATGTCACGCGGGGTCATGTGGTGCAAGGCGCATTCGGCGGCGGCGGTTCCCGCAGCCTGGCCGAGGGCCGCCAGCGTGCCCTGCACGCGCACCGTGCCCAGAGCCATGTGCGTAACGCTCATATCGCGTCCCGCCAATAGCAGGTTGTCGATGTTGCGCGAGTAAAGGCACCGGAACGGGATGGTGTAGATGGGCAGCCGGTCGTTGCTGTGAAACGGCCCTTCTTTGCCCGACAGGATCCCCCCGGGATGATGCACGTCGAGCGGCCAGCCGCCGTACGAGATGCGGTCTTCGAAAACGCGCCCGGCTTGCACGTCGTTCTGCGTCAGCACGTAATCGCCGAGCAGACGGCGCGACTCCCGTTTGGCGTCTATGATCGGCACTTCGATCAACGCGAAATTCGCCGCGCGTTCCCGCTCGGGCCAGGCGTTCTTGATGAAATCCCAATAGCCGTAAGTGATGCGGATGAGCGTGTCGCGGGCCCATTCCGCGTTCCAGACATCATCAATGTCGTTGGGGTGTTCGAGCCACCATTCGCCCGTGACGATATTGCGCGGCGTTCGGCCGAATTCCCCCGCCGGGGGCATCGTGATGGCCCATTCCGGCGCCTGGTAGGCCACGGGACGGCCCAGGTCCGCGGCACGGTACGATACTGAGTCTCCCCCCATGAGACAGCCGCTCATGGTCAGCGAATCCGCGGTTTCCGGGGCATGGCTTTCGTTGTACTCGTTGCGCGCTTCGCGGCCGGTGCGGCAATCGGCGCCCGCATAATAGCCCACCCAGCCGTCGCCCGTGCCGTCGACAAACACGAGGCCCCCGTAGGTGGTCATTGCGCCGGTCAGAGTATCCACGGCCGTTACGGAACGAATGCGCGCGTCGCCGTCCTTGTCTACCGCCACGACGTGCTGATTGAGGAAGACGGAGAGGTTCCGTTCGTCCCCGGCCGCGAGGCGGAAAGGTTCGCTCATCTTCGAGAAGCCATAGCGGGCCTTGATCCGGCCGACCTCCTCGATGATGCCTGTCTCGCGGGCATTGGGATGAGCGCTCGCAGCCCCATTGATGGACACGCCCAACTCGTCGCTCGCATTGCCGCCGAGGACAGGCCGGTTCTGGATTAGCGCCGTGCGCGCGCCGGACCGTGCCGAGGCCAGTGCCGCGACCGACCCCGCCGCGCCGGCCCCGACCACGACCACGTCGAAATCGCCCGCCTGGCGTGGTTCGAGGGACAGGCCGGTCAGCCTCGCGCGTTCGAGGCGCACCGCGTCAAGCGCGTTCGGCGGGGTGTAATCGAGGTCGGTGGTCAGCAGAAGCGCGTCGCATCGGCCGTAATAGCCCGTCAGATCGCGCAGCGCCATGCGTATCTCGCCGGCTGGAAGCTCGAATTCCCCGCCCTGTTCCCAGGCCCAGTCCTGCACGTCTGCCGCACCGAAAATCCGGCCAACGGGCGCATCGTTGATCACTACGGTGAACGTTCCGGGGGAATAGGGCAGGAACCAGTTGCGCGCGCGCACCCACAACCGGTACCGGCCGGGTTTCGGCACTTCGAACGTGGTCCAGGCGTCGGCGAGGGGTTTGCCTGCGCCCGCCGCAATGAGATACGCGGAACCCATGAGGTGTATGAACTGGGTATCGCAGGTCCACTCGCCGTAGTCAATGAAGTCTTCTGCATCGATCCAGAGATACCCGTCTTCCACCATAACGATATCCCGTGCGGGTTTCTTGATGGGTTTGCGGGAGAAGTCTACGGCCGTTTCCGCGATATTCTCCGGCGGCGCTTTGGACAATGCCGCGCGCCCCTGGCGATGGAGTTCGGCGACGGCTGCCGCGGATAATGCGGCATTGTACAGGCGGACCTCGTCGAGAACCCCCTGCAACGGGTACAGGCCGCCGCACGCGCCAAGCCAGCATGGGTCAGGCGAAAAATCGAAACCGCCGTGCGCGAGTTCCCCCAACTCCCCTTCCAGAGCGCCGTCAACATAGATCCGCGCGCGCGCACCGTCGTACGTCGCGGCGACGTGATACCACGTGCCGGTTTGCCAGTCCGTCTTCTTGGCGGTGACGCCGAGGGGTTTCGTGTCAAACCACAGAACGAAACCCACCCGGTCTTCCGCAAAACGCAGGGCAAACGCGCCTTCCTGCCGGACAATGGCCGGAAAGAGGCGGAAGTCCAGGGAATCCAGCTTCACCCATGCGGCGATTGTGAGAGCGGTCCGCTCGCCGAGGCCCGAGACGGGCGCACATCGCAGAGATGAGCCGCGCCCCTCGAACCCAAGCCCAGCCCCCTCCACCCCCGGGACAATTGCAGCATTTGACGCGTAACCGAGGTTGCCATAGCCGGACTGGTCCCACACCAGACCGTCATCGCAGCCGTCAAAAGTGAGGTGAAGACAAGGGAAAGGCGCCGGGTTTTCCGTACCCGCGGCGCGGACGCTTGCACACGGCAGGAGCATGAGCACCACGGCGGTTGAGAGGACCGGTTGCGCATTTCGCCAACGCATGATTCGAATCCCTTTTCTTTTCCCCGCAGTATTTCAGGTTCAGGGTCCCCGAGACAAGGTGAGACACACGATGGACTGGCGCTGGCGTTGGTCCCTTCGCTGGTGCGTGTTTGCGCCGCCTCCGACCCAGCGCATACAATCACGTTAACGAGCAGTGCCACCAGCAAAGGCCCCGGGAGAGTCATGGACCATTCCGCAGACGACGCGCCCCGCGAAGTATACGTTATAGAACCGTCGCGCGGTTGGATGCACATCCGCTGGCGTGAACTGTGGCAGAACCGCGAACTGTTCGGGTATCTGGTCTGGCGCGACATCAAGATCAAGTACAAGCAGACGCTTCTTGGGGCCGCGTGGGCTGTACTCGTGCCGCTGTGCCAGATGGCCGTATTCACCATCCTCTTTCAGCGGGTGGCCAACTTCTCGTCTGATGGGCTACCCGGACCGTTGTTTTATTTCGCGGGACTGTTGCCATGGAACTATTTCGCTTCGTCGATCACCCAGGCGAGCAACAGCATGGTGCAGAATGCGCCAATGCTCACGAAGATCTATTTTCCCCGCTTACTGGTGCCCGCGACGCCGTGTGCGGCCGCGTTCGTGGATTTCGCCATCGCGCTGGCCATGTTTCTTGTGTTGACCTTTTTCTACGGGATTATTCCCAGCGCGGCATGGTTCCTCCTGCCGGTGTTCATGGTGCTGGCCTGTGCGTCGGCCTTCGGGGCGGGGTCTTTCCTTGCGGCGTTGAACGTGAAATACCGCGACGTGCGCCACATCATCCCTTTCCTCGTCCAGATCTGGATGTTTCTCACGGTCATCACGCCGTACAGCGCCGTGAAAGACGCCCTTGGCCCCTGGCGCTATGTTTATGGCCTGAACCCCATGGCGGCGGTAGTCGAAGGCTCGCGGTGGGCGCTGTTCCGCCATCTGAATGGTGCCGAATTGGTGGAAGGCCAGCCCGTCACCATTGCGGCTGGGCCGCCGTGGGACCTCTTCGTGTTGGGAACGGCGGTCACCATCGTGATGCTGGCCGTTGGTATATACTATTTCAAACGCATGGAACGCACCTTCGCGGACATTGTCTGAACGAGCCGGGCCCGGCCAGGTGTCCGCGGGCGTTGCAATGCGGCGAGTGCAGCAGTCGGGACGGATGAACGCCAACAACATTGCCATTCAAGTTCGCGGGTTGGGCAAACGGTACCGCTTGGGCGAGACCCACGAGGTATACCGCACTTTCCGCGATACGCTCGTGACCTTGCCCGCGTGGCTGCGCCACAAGGCGCGCGAACGCAGCGCGGCAAACAGCGGCGCCTGCGACCCCGAGACGCCCCCGGGCACTTTCTGGGCGCTGCGGGACATCGATCTCGACATCCACGACGGCGATGTGCTCGGCATTGTAGGGCGCAACGGCGCGGGGAAGTCCACGCTCCTCAAGATCCTCGCGCGCATCACCGAACCCACCAAGGGGCGGGCCGAGATTCACGGACGCGTGGGGTCGCTGCTCGAGGTCGGCACCGGCTTTCATCTCGAATTGAGCGGCCGTGAGAACATCTATCTCAGCGGGGCGATTCTGGGCATGCGGAAAGCCGAGATCCGCCAGAAGTTTGACGCCATCGTCGACTTCGCGGGAGTTGACGAGTTTCTCGACACTCCCGTGAAACGCTACTCCAACGGCATGCGGGTGCGCCTGGCGTTTGCGGTCGCCGCACACCTCGAACCGGAAATCCTCATCGTGGACGAGGTCCTCTCCGTGGGCGACGCCGAGTTCCAGAAGAAATGCATCGGCAAGATGAAAGACGTGGCCGGAGGCGGGCGCACGGTCCTGTTTGTCTCGCACAACATGCAAGCGGTCAAAGCGCTGTGTGACTCGGGCATTCTGCTCGAGCACGGGCGTATCGCACAGCGGGGTCCCATCGGGGAGGTGGTCGAGGCGTATCTTGCACGCGCAACGGCCGTCGAACCCGGCACGGAAATTCCGCCCAGCTGCCACCGGCGCTACCCGTGCGACCTCGAGGTGTTCCGCGTAGATGTCTTGAACCGTCACGGCAATCCCGCGGGGTTTGTCTTGATGGAGGAGCCTTTTGGCCTCCAACTGCATTGCCGCGCGCATAAAGCCCGGCCGGATTACGCCGTCAGCATCCAGTTTCGCCGCGATGACGGACTTGTCCTCGGCACGGTCGGCACAACCTATGTCCTCGACCGTCTGGACATGCAGGAAGGCGGCGTATACGCCCTTACCGCGCGCCTGAAAAACGTGTTCAGCCCCGGACAGTACCGCCTGGACATCCGGGTCGATGCGGGCCCCGAAAACGTCGATTTCATCGAGGGCATCCCCCTGACCGTGGCTCCAGTAACAGCCGGCGACGAGTTGCCTCATCGCGAAGGAGTGGTCCAGTTGCGTTCGGAGTGGCGTCTGGAAGCAGAAGACGCAGATGCCGCGTTACGGGGAGAAGGGTGATGTCGGAGCTGGCGCGCTTGAGTTTTTCGATCGAGAAACCGCTGCTGGACCGTCTCGAACGCATGATAGCCGAGGGCAATTACGGCAACCGCTCGGAGTTCATTCGCGACATGATCCGCGACCGGCTCGTCGCCGAGGAATGGGAAAAGAATGAAGAGGCCCTCGGCACCGTCACGATCCTGTTCGAGCACCATTCGCGGAATCTGACCGACAAGCTGCTGGAGTTGCAGCACGATTTCGAAGGAACCATCATGGCCAGCACACACGTGCATCTCACGCACCACCTCTGCGCGGAGATGATCATGGTGCGGGGACGGGCCAAGCAGATTCGCGCGCTGGCCGACGCCCTCCACCAGCTCAAAGGCGTGTTGCACGCCACGTTGTCGATGAGCAGCACCGGGAGAGCGCTGGCATAGCCCCGGCAGCGCCGTGCTTTCCCCCGACATCGGGCCGTGGGGCCCGCCCGAAGGAGTCCGATCGCTATGCAGTCAGCGTCTCTTCGCCGCATCCAGTTGCCGTGCCGCGCAGCCCTGTGTGCGGCGATTCTCTGGTTTGCCGCGTCCCCCCCTGCGCTGGCGGCGACATACTACGTGGCGAACGGGGGGGCCGACGCGAATTCGGGCCTGTCCGCCGAGGAGCCGTGGGCCACGCTGACCCGGGTCAACGCGCACCAACTGGCGCCGGGCGATTCGGTCCTGTTCAGGCGTGGCGACAGCTGGCGCGGGCAACTCGTGTCCCAGAGCGGCAGTGAAGAAGGCGGATTCATCACGTACGGCGCGTACGGCGAAGGGCCCAAACCCCTGCTGCTGGGCTCGCTCGCGAAGGACGCCCCGGAGGATTGGAAAGACGAGGGCGGGAACATCTGGTCAACGGGCGGTATCGAGCTTTCCGGCACCAACAGCGTCCAGAACCTGCTTGCGAACTCGGACTTCGACTCGGATGCCAACGGCTGGGCGCTCCACACCGAACAGGGCGCACAAGCGGCGCAGGGGATCGATACGGAGCAATTCGAGACGGGGCCGGGTGCATTACGAATTGCCTGCACGTCATCGGGCGCCGAGCCGTACCACATCCAGTTCTACACCGGCGGATTCGCCGTCGCGCGCGGCGCCATTTACCGCCTTACGCTCGCGGCGCGGGCTTCCGCACCGTTCGAGATGTACCAGCCCACGATCATGAAACAGGGGCCCCCGTGGTCGCGTTACGCCCAGCCGCGCGATCCTCGGAACATCTCCGTAACCGCCGAATGGGCGGTCCACACGTTCCTCTACGGCGCCACGGAAACCGCCGAAGACGCACGGCTCAACATCATCCTCGGCGGCGCGTTGCCGGCGGGCGTCACGCTCTATCTTGACAGCATCCGCCTGGAACGCCTTGGCTCGGGCCTGATCCCGCACGATGTCGGCAACATCATCTTCAACCATGGCCCCGTATGCGGAGTCAAGGTGTGGAACCGCGAAGACCTCGACCAGCAGGACGAGTATTGGTACGACGAAGCGGGATTCGCCCTCTACGTCTTTTCAGATGCCAACCCGGCAGACCGCTACGAATCCATCGAATGCGCCATCCGCGACCACATCATCAACCAGCAGAACCAGCACTATGTGATTTACGAGAACCTCGCGTGCCTGTACGGCGCGGCCCATGGCGTAGGCGGCGGCAGCACCCACCACATCATTGTGCGCGACTGCGATTTCGGGTACATCGGCGGCGGCGATCAAATGGGAGGCGAGCGCACGGTACGCTTCGGCAACGGCGTCGAGTTCTGGGGACCTGCCCACGACTGCCTCGTCGAACGGTGCCGGTTCTGGGAAGTCTACGACGCCGCCATGACCCACCAGAGCAGCGGAGGCGACGTCCAGGAGTACAATATCGTGTACCAGAACAACCTGGTGTGGAACTGCGAATACTCGTTCGAATACTGGAACCGCCCCGAGACCTCGACCACCCGCGACATCTGGTTCATCAACAACACCTGCATCAACGCCGGGCACGGCTGGGGCCATGCCCAGCGGCCCGACCCGAGCGGGCGCCACCTCTGCTTCTACACCAGCCCGGCCCGGCAATCCGGCGTCTGCATCATGAACAACATCTTCTACGAAGCCAAGACGAATGCGTTCTATGCCCCGGCGTGGCCTTTGGAGCAAGTGAAGAGCATGATCATGGACAACAACTGCTGGTACCAGGCCGAGGGAACCATGGTCGCGCTGAAGGACCATCCGTTCTCAATGGCCGAGTTCGCGGCATACCAGGCGCTGACTGGCCTCGAACCGCATTCCATTGTCGCGATACCCGGCCTCGTAGGCATGCAAGACCCGGATCTCCACCTCACGCCCGAATCGCCGTGCATCGATGCAGCTCAAGCGGTGCAGGCGCTTTTCCCGCGCACGGCGGATTTCGAAGGGACGCCCGTTCCACAGGGCAGCGCCCCCGACATTGGCGCGTACGAGTATACGGGCACGAAAAACTGAACTGGCCCCTTATAATCTTGTCGGAAAGCGGATTCTCTGCCGGGCAGAAGGCGGAAATACCGCTCGCGGGAATTGCGGGGCCTTTCAGAAGCATTGTATCATTGAAGCCTTCACACGAGCGGTTGTGCTCGCGTTTGCTGCAATTGCCGGGTGCGCATACGTAGGTAAGAAGTAAGCACCCGGCTCCCAGGCGGCCCGGAATCACAGGGAAAGGGAATCTCATGCTGTTCGATCTCGACATGATTAAGGACGTGTACGCGCGGATGCCGAAGGGGGTGCAGGCCGCCCGAAAACTCCTCGGGCGGCCTTTGACGCTCAGCGAGAAGGTGCTCTACAGCCATCTCTTCGGCCAGCTTCCGGAGAAGCCGTTCGTGCGCGGCAAGTCGTACGCCGATTTCCGTCCCGACCGCGTGGCCATGCAGGACGCCACCGCCCAGATGGCCCTGCTGCAGTTCATGCAGGCGGGCAAGAAACGCACGGCCGTGCCTTCGACGGTCCACTGCGACCACCTGATCCTGGCGAAATCCGGCGCAAAAGCCGATCTGGCGGCGTCGCTGGAGATGAACAAGGAGGTCTTCGAGTTTCTGGCGTCGGTCTCCAACAAGTACGGCATAGGCTTCTGGAAACCGGGCGCGGGAATCATCCACCAGGTTGTGCTCGAGAACTACGCATTTCCCGGCGGCATGATGATCGGCACCGATTCGCACACCCCCAATGCTGGCGGCCTGGGCATGGTAGCTATCGGGGTCGGCGGCGCGGACGCCGTCGACGTGATGGCAGGCATGGCCTGGGAATTGAAGTTTCCGAAACTCATCGGCGTGAGACTGACCGGCGAAATGAGCGGATGGACCGCTCCCAAGGACGTGATCCTCAAGGTGGCGGGAATCTTGACCGTCAAGGGCGGCACGGGCAGCATCGTCGAATATTTCGGACCAGGGGCCGAGGGCATCTCGTGCACCGGTAAAGGCACCATCTGCAACATGGGCGCGGAAATCGGAGCAACCGCGTCCACGTTCGCTTTTGACGACTCGATGGTGCGGTTTCTGAAGGCGACCGGCCGTGAGGAGGTCGCAGATGCCGCCGCGGCCGTGCGCGACCACCTTCGCCCCGATCCCGAGGTGTACGAGCATCCCGAGAAGTTCTACGACGAGGTGCTCGAACTCGATCTTTCGACCCTTGAGCCGCATTTGAACGGCCCGTTCACCCCGGATCTGGCCACGCCGGTCTCGAAGATGCGCGAGACGGCCCGGATGAACGGCTGGCCCGCAAAAGTCGAGGTGGGCCTCATCGGGTCGTGCACCAATGCGTCCTACGAAGACATGACTCGGGCGGCTTCGATAGCCCGCCAGGCCCGCGAGAAAAAGCTTGCGGCAAAGTCCGAGTTCATCATCACGCCGGGTTCCGAGACCGTGCGGTACACGATCGAACGCGACGGCCTGCTCAAGGATTTCGAGGCCATTGGCGGCGTCGTGCTGGCCAACGCGTGCGGTCCCTGCATTGGACAATGGGCGCGGCACCGGACGGGACCCCAGGACGAACCGAACACGATTGTCACGTCGTTCAACCGCAATTTCGCCAAACGCAACGACGGCAACCCGAAGACCCACGCGTTTGTGGCATCGCCAGACATGGTGACGGCGCTGGCGCTGGCCGGAGAACTCGGGTTCAACCCGGCGGCCGACACGCTGGTAAACGAAGACGGCGAAGCAGTCAAGCTCGACCCGCCCGTGGGCCGGGAATTGCCGCCGGGCGGGTTCGCCGTCGAGGACCCGGGCTACCAGGCCCCGGCAGCGGACGGCAGCGTCGTCGAGGTGGTTATCCGTGCGGATTCGGAGCGTTTGCAGCGGCTCGAACCTTTTGCGCCGTGGGAAGGGAACGATTTCACGGGGCTGCGGCTGCTTCTCAAGGCGAGAGGCAAGTGCACGACCGACCACATCTCGATGGCGGGGCCTTGGCTGCGGTACCGCGGGCATCTCGACAACATCTCGAACAACTGCTTCATCGGCGCGATCAACGCGTTCAACGGCGAGGCGAACAAAGTCAAGAACCAGCTCACTGGCGAATACGGTGAAGTGCCCAAGGTGCAGCGCCATTACAAGGCCGAAGGCATCGGCACGGTCGTCGTAGGCGACGAGAACTACGGCGAGGGGTCATCGCGCGAGCACGCGGCCATGGAACCGCGCCATCTCGGGGTCCGGGCAATCCTGGTCAAATCGTTCGCGCGCATCCACGAGACCAACCTCAAGAAACAGGGCATGTTGGCCCTCACCTTCGCGAATCCCGCCGATTACGACGCAGTGCAGGAGGACGACGTGCTCGACATCGTGGGCTTGACCGAATTCGCGCCCTCGAAACCGTTGACCGTAGTGCTCCATCACGCCGATGGCTCGGCCCACGAGTTCCCCGTCAAGCACAGTTACAATGAGGCCCAGATCGAGTGGTTCAGGGCGGGGTCGGCATTGAACCTGATCAAAGCCCAGACGGGGGGATGATTGCCTTGCGGCAGCTCCCCTGCTCGCTCTTCGCGGGAGCCGTGAAAACAGAGACATGTGGTAAGATGGCTCTTGACGCAGCGCTATAGAATAGCCGCGGAGATACAAAAGGGGGATATCTATCATGACGCAACCGGTTCAGGGGCCGCCGCCCTCATTAATCGGCGACAAGTTCCTGGTTCGCAAAAAGGTGTTCAAACTGTTTGGCGGCGCATTCCACATCTACGACGCCTCGGGCCAGCTCATCCTGTATTCCCGGTTGAAGGCGTTCAAGCTCAAGGAAGACATCAGACTCTACACGGGCGAGGACATGCAGACCGAGCTCCTGACTATTCATGCCCGCAAGATTCTGGACATCTCCTCCACGTACGACGTCATCGATGCCCAGACCGGCCAGCGGGTGGGCGCGTTGCGCCGCAAAGGCTTGAAATCCCTCATACGCGACGAATGGGTCATTCTGGGGCCCGCCGAGGAAGAAATCGGCAAGATCGTTGAGGACAGCACCGCGCTCGCGCTCATACGCCGGTTCCTCACCGCCCTGGTGCCGCAAAAGTTCCACGCCGAGGTGAATGGACGCGAGGTGTTCACGTTGGCGCAGCATTTCAACCCGTTTGTGCTGAAGCTCGACCTCGATTTCTCCATGGACCGGGACCGCATTTTAGACCGGCGGCTCGCGTTCGCCGCGGCGGTTCTGATGTGCGCCATCGAGGGGAGACAGGATTAACGGGGTTTCCCGCGGAGATATACACAACGGCCGGGAGCCAGGCCCCCGGCCGTTTCACTGTTCGCTCTTCCGAATGTGCGGGATCAGGCGGCTTTGCGCATGCGCCGAATCGCGAACCCGGCGATGCCCAGACCCACCAAGGTCATGGTAGCTGGCTCGGGAATGATCAACGTCCCCGCGCCCATCAGGTTGTCGTTGCCGCACTCGTAGGTGAAGTGACTGATGAAGTCCCTGACGCCCAAGTCCGCCAGGAATCCCAGGTCGACCTGCGCTGCGTAGTGAGAGCCGCCCTGCAGGTTGGCCACCTCGGCATCGGCCAGGCCCGAAAAGTACCTGAAACTGCCCGAGTAGACCAGGTCGCCGCCCGCGTTGTAGCGCCACGGGTTCGACTCGTCGTTCTGGTTGTAATATACGCGAAGGGTGGTGTCACCGGTATTCAGCGCATATGCGTTGAAAAGCGGATCTCCCGTTACGGGATCGGACGCCCCTGCGTATGTCAGAACGTAATCGTAGCCAAACGTGTTGGCGACAATGAGAGGATAACTCTGGTCCCCGCCGCTCCCGGAAGCGGCCGGACCGTACACCGCATTGCCATCCACGTCGATGAACAGGTCCCCGTACTCGAACAACATGCCGTTGCCCGTTTCGCCGTTCTCGAGGTCGTAGCCGCTGACCAGACTCAGCATGTTGGCGTCGAGGAAAAAGCCCTCGAGATCCCAGATCTGGGCAGCCACACAGTTGGGTTCGACCTCCTGGTCTTCGCGATTAATGGAATACCACCCCGTGCCCGTGCCCACTCCGTCACTGATAGTAATGTTGTTGCCCAGGTCTAGAGCCGAAGCAACTCCGCCCGCCAAGACCAAAGCCAAAAGTGTTGCACATAGTCTTTTTGCCATAGTGACTCCTTGCTGAGGTTCCACTCCCCTCATTGACGGTAAGTGATGCACCCCTTGCGCCCTAATGATGTTTACCAGCCGACGTGAAGAGAGCAAGAACCGGGCCAATTCTGAGAGGCCACTGTAATACGGCCCATAGCACAGTCTTACGAAGTCCGTGCCCCTTGGAAGGAGGAGTTTGGCAGCGGGTATCTTCTCGTGGTTATTCACCGGTGACAAACTACTGACCAATCAAAAGTGGTCACGCCTGACAAACTTGGGTCATGCCGGGAGTCACGAAGACAGATACATTCGGCGGCTGCAGGGCGCTGGCGATGCTTTGCTGGTTTCGATCGCCAAGGGCCCCGGTCCCACGACGAGGGACAAGGGTTCCGGTCCGCCCGCACAAGCTCATCCCGTCTCCAGTTGCCCAGGTACCCCTCCTTGGCGCGTTTGAAACTGGAAAGAGGCGTTTCAAATCAGAACAGTTCTTCAGTCCATCCCGGTTCGGCGCCCCTTGCCTGATGCGCTCACAGCTCCCTAACTCATTGCGTTGAAAGAGATTATGCGCAGATGCCCGACGGCGAGCCGCGTCAGCTGTCTTGGCATGAAAGGTGCTTTTTCAAAGGCGAATGAGAGTAGGTAGAGATGGGAAATCCTGCCGGGCGGGGTTGCCGAGTATTTCATTCGCCCGGCGTACTGTATTGGAGGCTTTGGACATGGCGAAGAAGATGATAGGAATAGACCTGGGAACGACGAACTCGTGCGTCGCGGTGATGGAAGGCGGCGAACCGTCCGTCATTACAAATCCGGAAGGTAGCCGGACCACTCCGTCGGTTGTGGCGTTTACGAAAGACGGCGAGCGGTTGGTGGGTGCCGCGGCTAGACGCCAGGCGGTGACTAATCCGGCGAATACGATTTTCTCGATCAAGCGTTTTATGGGCCGGCGGCACGAGGAAGTCGGCGAAGAAATCAGGTTGGTGCCGTACAAAGTTGCCCGGACTTCGTCGGGCGACTGCCGGGTGGAGGCGCAGGGCAAGAGTTTCCGGCCGCCCGAGATTTCGGCCATGATTCTACAGAAGTTGAAGGAAGCGGCCGAGCAGTACCTGGGCGAGAAGGTCGAGAAGGCGGTCATTACCGTCCCCGCGTACTTCAACGACGCGCAGCGCCAGGCGACGAAGGATGCCGGCAGGATCGCGGGCCTGGACGTGGCGCGCATCATCAACGAGCCAACCGCGGCCGCATTGGCCTACGGGCTCGATAAGAAGAAGAACGAGAAGGTCGCGGTGTATGACCTTGGCGGCGGCACGTTCGACATCTCGATCCTGTCGATTCAAGAGGACAGTTTCGAGGTGCTGAGCACGAACGGCGACACCCATCTTGGCGGCGACGACTTCGACCAGCGGGTAATCGACTGGCTCGCGGACGAATTCAGGAAAGAGCAGGGCATGGACCTGCGGAAAGACCCTATGGCTCTCCAGCGGCTGAAAGAAGCCGCCGAGAAAGCCAAGTGCGAACTTTCGACGGCCCTCCAGACCGACGTGAACCTGCCGTTCATCACGGCGGACGCCTCCGGGCCGAAGCACTTGAACATGCGTCTGACGCGCGCGAAGCTCGAACAGCTCTGCGGCGATCTGCTGGACCGCACCAAGGAGCCCTGCCGGAAAGCGCTCGCCGATGCCGGGTTGAAACCCAATGACATCGACGAGGTGATCCTGGTGGGCGGGATGACCCGTATGCCGGCCGTGGGCACGGTGGTGCAGGAAATCTTCGGGAAAGACCCGCATCGCGGCGTGAATCCCGACGAGGTCGTAGCCGTTGGCGCGGCCATTCAGGCGGGGGTGTTGAGCGGCGACGTGAAAGACGTGCTGTTGCTCGACGTCACCCCGTTGTCGCTGGGCATCGAGACCCTTGGCGGAGTGTTTACCAAGCTGATCGAGCGCAATACCACGATCCCGGTGTCGAAGAAGCAGGTCTTCTCCACGGCCGAGGACAGCCAGACCGCGGTGACCGTGCACGTACTTCAGGGCGAGCGCGAAATGGCATCCGACAACCGGACCCTCGGGCGCTTCAACCTCGAGGGGCTTCCTCCCGCGCCGCGCGGGTTGCCCCAGATCGAAGTGGCGTTTGACATCGATGCCGACGGCATCCTGCACGTCTCCGCCCGCGACCTCGCGACCGGCAAGGAACAGAAGATTCGTATCGAAGCTTCTTCCGGGCTGAACGAGGCGGAAATCAACCGTATGGTCAAGGACGCCGAATCGCACGCCCAGGAAGACAAGGAGCGCCGCCGCAAGATCGAGGTGCGCAACATGGGCGACCAGCTGCTCTATACCACCGAGAAGACGCTCAAGGAGAATGCCGGCAAGATCGATGCGGCGTCCAGAAGCGCCGTCGAATCGGCATTGGACGAGCTCCGCGACGCCCTCAAGCGCGAGGACACGGCCGCCATCGAGGCCGCCACAAAGAAGGTGGCCGAGACGTCGCACAGGATGGCTGAGGCGATGTACAAGGCCGCGGCACAGGAACAGGCGGGGTCCCAGGCGGGTCCTCACGCCGAGAGCCGTCCCGCGGGCGCGCGTCCCGGCAATGACTCGGTGGACGCCGATTTCACGGTCGTGGACGAAGACGAGAAGTCGTAATACGTCTGCCGTTCGCGCCGGTTGGCTTCGAAAGAAGCACATAGACGGGTCCGGAAAGGGCATATTCTCCGGGCGCGGGTTCGGAACGGCCCGTGCCCGGCCTTCCGGCCGGAGCAGACGGGTTTGAGGAGGTGAACAGTAACGATGCCGGGTACGGCCACAAGAGATTATTACGAACTCCTGGGTGTTTCGCCCGAAGCCTCGCAGGACGAGATCCGCAAGGCCTATCTCAAGCTCGCCAAGAAGTACCATCCGGACAAGACAGGAGGCGACAAGGCCGCCGAGGAGAAGCTCAAGGCGATCAACGAGGCCTACGACACGCTCAAGAACGCCGAACGGCGCAAAGAATATGACGCAATGCGGGCCTCGCCGTTCGGCGGCGCGGGCGGCCCGTATGCCAGCGGGGCAGGAGGCCCCGGATTTGATTTTCACGGGTTTGGAGGCGGCCCGGGCGGGTTCACGGCCGATCTGGGCGACATTTTCGGCGGATTGGGCAGCATATTTGGGGCGCGGGCGCAGCGGCCCCGCCGCCAAGGTCCCGTTCCTGGCAACGATGTCGAGGGCCGGTTGACAATCACGCTGCTCGAAGCGGCCACGGGCGTCAGCAAGTCGATCCGCGTGCCCTATACGGCGGCGTGTTCGTCGTGCGGCGGTTCGGGCGCGAAGGCGGGCACCCAGCCGCAACCGTGTAAGGCCTGCGGCGGCACCGGCCAGGTTTCCCGCGGCGGCGGCGCGTTCTTCATCTCGCAGACCTGTCCGCACTGCCGGGGCGAGGGCACGACGATCGGGTCCCCCTGCGAATCCTGTCACGGGTCGGGCGTAACGAAAGGGAGCCGGACCGTGACGGTGGGCATCCCGGCGGGAGTCGACACGGACACCCGGCTCCGCCTTGCCGGCCAGGGCGATGCCGGCGTGCGCGGCGGCCCGAACGGAGACCTGTATGTCGTCGTGACCGTCAAGCCCGACGAGATATTCGAGCGCGACGGCCGGGATATCACGTGTGAAGTGCCCGTGACATTCGCTGAAGCGGCCCTGGGCGCCACGCTGCGGGTTCCTACGCTGACCGGCAAGGCCGACCTCAAGATTCCCGAGGGAACGCAGTCCGGGCAATCGTTCCGTTTGCGCGCGATGGGCCTGCCCGGAATCCATGGAACGGGCAAAGGCGATCAGATTGTGCGCGTCGTGGTCGAAGTGCCCAAGCGGCTCACGCGCGAACAGCGGGAAATTGTAAAGAGACTCAAGGCGCTCGACGACCCCGCCATGTATCCGAAGCGGCGGGCTTTCGAGCGGCGGCTGAAGAGCTGACCGGCTCTACGCGCTTCGGGCGCTTACTATAGATTCGGCCCCGGGCAGGATGACCTGTCCGGGGCTTTCACGTGTGCCGTCGCCAGGTGCGCGGCGGCCGCCGAAAAAGGGCCAATCGCGGGTGAAATCGTTTCAAATTGAAACGGTTTGCCGTTGCGGGTTGCGATGGCTCGGGCCATCCTGGTCAGGGGCTTGCGGGAGTGCGGAAACCTTGTGGCGCAAGTGATTGAATTTGCGGGGGTTATGCGATCCGGGCCAGCCAGGGTATCTGCGGGCGTCTTGGCACTGGATTTGCTCCTCTGGAAAGAAGAGGCCATTGGTGGCAATTCACAGTAAACGAGGGAGTAGTAGAAGCGCTCGAAGCGCATGCCAAAGGAGGGATTGACTATGACTCGTTGGACATGGGACCCCTTCCAGGAATTGGAGGCGTTGCGCCACCAGGTGGAACGGGTATTTGAGGATT
This sequence comes from Candidatus Hydrogenedentota bacterium, assembly GCA_035416745.1. NCBI lineage: Bacteria > Pseudomonadati > Candidatus Hydrogenedentota > Candidatus Hydrogenedentota bacterium. The sequence goes on from DAOLNV010000004.1 coordinate 107,545, forward strand.
ACCGCGGCGGCCGGTGGCCGTTTTCGCGCACGGCGTTTCTGCCGGGATTGGCCGCGCGGGGGTATCCCTTGGTAAACGTCAATGAAGATGCCGACAACGTCTACGTGGAAGCCTTGGCGCCGGGTCTGGATGCCGAGTCGCTTGACATCACCGTGCGTGATGACGTGCTGCGTATCGCTGGCGAGAAGCCGTCCGTGAACCCCGATATCGAGGCAGAGGCGTTCCATCGCAATGAACGCAGCGCGGGACGGTTCGTGCGGACGCTGAGCCTCCCCACAGGTGTGGACGCAGGCAAGGTGAAGGCGAAATACGCGAACGGCTTGTTGACCATTACGCTGCCAAAGGCAGAGGAGGCCAAGCCGAAACAGATCGAGGTTTCGGTGGGCTGACCGCGGGCAATGTGACGGCGGCATGTTTTCAGCAAGGAGGTGTTGACCATGAAAGAAGCAACTGTCCCGGAGAAGACCCAGCAGCACCCCGAGGTGCCTGACACGCGCGAAGAATCGCGTACGCTGGCGCCCCCGGTGGATATATTCGAGAACAAGGATGGGCTGGTTGTGGTGGCGGACCTGCCCGGTGTCAAGAAGGAAGACGCCGACGTGCGGGTCGAGAACAACATCCTCACGCTTAAAGCCGCGGCCAAGAGCGAGCTGCCCGGGGAACCGCTCCGCCACGAGTATGAACTGAGGAACTACTTCCGCCAGTTCCAGCTCAGCGAAGAGGTCGACCAGGACAAGATCAAGGCCGAGATGAAGCACGGCGTGTTGATCATCAACCTGCCGAAGCGCGAGGAGACCAAGCCCAAGCAGATTACGGTGCAGGTATCGTGATACGCGGCAGAGCGGGGCGGCGCGGCGGCACGCGCCGCCCGTCCGCGCGATGAACCCGAGAAAAGGAGGTGACGCGACATGACGAAACTGCTTCCGGCAAACTGGCGCAGTTCGGTCGACGAACTCAGAGACCGCGTCATGCACACGTTCGACCGGTGGCTGCCCGAGAACTGGCGCCGCGAATCGCCCGTGGACCTGCGCAACCGGCCCTCGAGCGTTTTTGCCGGGCGCGGGCCCGTTATCGACCTCGAGGAAACCGATGACGATATCGTCGTAACCGCGGAATTGCCGGGACTCGACAAGAGCGACTTCAACGTCGAGGTCGAGGGGCAGCGTCTGATTCTGCGCGGCGAAAGAAAAGCCTCGCACGAGGAGAAGGGGCGGCTGTATCACTATTCCGAGTGCGCCTATGGTTCATTCTACCGCTCGGTGCCTCTCCCCTGCGACGTCGAGGCGGGCAAGAGCACGGCCAAGTATAGGAAGGGCGTGCTTACGGTGACCTTGCCCAAGACTGCGGAGGCTAAGACGCGCAGTATCCGCGTGAAGATAAGCTAGACATCCGGCCAGAAGACCAGCTACGGCTCCCCGTGCCCGTGTGGCGCAGGGAGCCGTGGTCTTTTTCGGCGGGCGGCGGGCCGTTGCTTTGACCGCCGCGAACGGCTGCCTCGCGTTTTCAGCGTGATTGGGGGTCCGTATGCTCCCTGAATAAGAACCGCAGCTGTCCCCGCTACCCTTCGTTCTCCGCCCGGACCATTTGCGCGAGATTCCGGAGGTAATCCCACGAATAGATGCCGGTGGTGTGGCCGTCGGACCACTCGAACGACACGGCGTAGTTGCCGAGGTAGTTGATCTTCGAGAACCGGATATCGTCCGGGACCGTGCCGGGATCGAGCAGTCTTGTGCCCGTGTATTCGTCAATACATACGGCGCAGGGACACGCCGCCCGCAACGCCTTGTTCGGGACCGTCGCCTCGAAGCCGTCCGGCCACGCGATCTTCACCGCATGCTCGAGTTCGATGACGTCCGGCATCTTCTGTTTGCCCGCACGGCTCGCCCCGACCGCCCTATGGACGCTCTCGGCCAGTCGCGCCATCACCTCGAGGCCGGCGCCGGCGTCGGGCATCGACAAGTCGGATAATCCCAGCACGATCGGCAATTCGGCAAGCGTCTGGAGCCCGAAGCGCTCCTGCAACGTCCCTTGGCTGCGGCCGAAGGGGTAGTGGGTCTTTCCGCACTCGTCGCACGTGAACGAGCACATGTTCTCGACCACGCCGAGCACGGGCACGTTGACCGTCTCGAACATGAGGATGCCCTTCGCGACATCTACCAGCGACAGGGCTTGCGGCGTGCTCACGATTACCGCGCCGTCGAGGGCGGCCCGTTGCACGATGGTCAATTGCACGTCGCCGGTGCCGGGCGGCATATCGATGATGAGGTAATCGAGTTTGCCCCAATCGGTCATCGCGAGAATCTGGGACGTGTAGTTCGAAACCATGGGCCCGCGCATAACGGCAGGCGATTCGCCCAGCACGAACCCGAGCGACATCACCTTCATGCCGTGAATGTCCAAGGGAACGATCTTGTTGTTCCGGCCCCTTACTTGGGGGCGATGAACATTGAACAGGGTGGGAAATGACGGCCCGTAAATGTCGGTATCCAACAGACCGACGGCATGACCCTCGCGCACCATGGCCATGGCGAGGTGGGCGGCCACCGTCGACTTGCCGACCCCGCCTTTGCACGCAGACACCGCGATAACGGTCTCGACACTCTTGAGGTTCTCGGTGACCTGCGGCGCGCCTTGCCCCTGATAACGCCGCGGGGCCTGAGCACTCATCTCGATGTCGACGTTCTTGACGCCCCGCAGGGCGCCCACCGCCTTTTTGCACGACTCCACGAAATGGCTTTTCATCGGGCAAGCGGGCGTCGTCAGCTCCAAGGTAAAACGAACGTTGCCGCCGTCGATCTGAAGATTCTTGATAAACCCGCAGGACACAATATCGCGTCCGAGGTCAGGGTCGATGATGTGACGCATCGAGTCGAGGACTTGTTTCTCGTTCGGCATGGGACTCTCCTTCGGCCGTTATGGCGTACGGGCTTGAATCGCTTCCGCGAGCCTTTGGCGCAGTTGCGGGAGGGCGTAGGGATCCTGGGTGCATGCCGCCCATGTGGGGACGGCTTCCCGCACGATTTCCTCGACCGCGGCTGCGCCGCCGCGCTGTTCGAGGAGAACGAAGTATTCATAATCTTCCATGCCGTCCCGGAGGCTCTTGAGGCGCATGGAAGCTACAGGCCCCTCGATGCCCGCATCACTTCCCGGATAGAGCAGTGCGCCTTCGCCGTTCCAGTAGCCGCGAAAGCCGGGTTCGTCCCACGGATTGCGCTCCGGGCTGCCCCAATAGCACGTTGACCAGTAGAGAAGGCCCGTGATGCCGTACCGCCGGTTGAGCCATGGCGCGATGCGGTAACTCACGAGGGGAAAATCGAGCTGCCAATACGGCGGATCGTTTTCCTTTACCTGCTCGTATTCGGGATGGTAGGCGGGGGCGCGCTGGACAAGAGCGGTGTAGCTCCACACGTCGTCGCCCTGGGCCTGTTTTTCCTTGACACTGGGCTCATGGATGAAACCGAACAGGGGGCACCAGATATCGATGGCATCGTCCAGCATGCCCCATTCAGGATTTTGGGTGTACGGCTGCTCGACCACGAGACGGCGGATACCCGGTTCGGCTTCCTGGACCATCGCACCGAGGGTGCGAACCCTCTCGTACTCCTCGGGGGTGTTGGGCTCATCGAGCATGTAGTGGTACGAGCGTTCCGCCCAGCCCTTGCTCTTCAGATAGGCGTACCAGGACCGGAAGAAGTTCAGTGCCTTGTCGCGGTTGGCGCCCGTCACGTCGTCAAAGGGCGCGCGCGGAATCTCGAGATTGGTCACGTGATAACGTTCCACGAAAGCAGTGATTTCGGCGTCCACCGCCGAGAAGTCCGCCGTACCGTCTTCCTGAACCGCGGGCCATAAACGACGGGGGAATGCCGGATTGATGCGGTGTTCCGCCAGCATGGCTTCGCAGCGTTCCTCGATATCCCGGAAATCCTCCGAGTTTCGGTCCATGCCGAGATATGAGGCCACACCGTCAACGCCGCCGAAATGGTTTTCGTGGGTGGGCCCGTCGGGAAGCGCGAAGTTCCATACCGTCAGCGCGACGGGGAGCTCGACGCCGGCTATCCCCGCTCCCGAAACCCGCACGGCACTGGTATAGGCTCCGGCGGGGGCGTCCTTGGGAACGGTCACGTCCACCCAGACTACCTGATTCCGGCCTTGCCAGACGTCGAAGCCGTTGCCGCCGAAACGTCCAGGCTGTAACGTGCCTTCCTCGCCGTTCCAGCGCGGTTTTCCGAGCGCTTCTCCCGTATAGGGGTTCACGAAAGGAACAAGCGGGTCGGGCACGAGCCCCGGTCCCTCGGTGGCCTTGTACCCTCCACGGCGAATGGGCACGCACTCTTCGCGAAACAGGCGCACGTTGGCTTCGGGGATGACGTAGTCGCCGTTCTTCAGGGGGTCTATGGCCACTTGGACATTCGTGAGCACTGTTCCTTCGGCGAAGACCGCGACCTGAAAGGACTCCGTCTCGTTTTTCGCGGCGCTGATGGTTGCGGTTGCGTCACCCTGGGTCGTATCGGTGGGACGGAGGCGCACCGTCGAGGGCAGGCACCTTACCGCGGCCGGGGACTGCGCCCATCCTTCCGAGGCGGCCCAGCACAGGCTCGATATCACGATTAAGGCAACGATGGTTCGCATATTGCGGGCCTCCCTGGTCAGAAGACAGCGGTTCTTCCTTCTTTCGCAGCACGTTTTGGGGTTTTGCGCACTGAGATCCTAATGTATAAGCGTTTTTTTATCAAGCGCTTGTGACGGTGATGCGCGCAAAGGCCCGGGGCGACGACGGGTCAACGGCGTTGCGTCAAGGGTGACCGTTGCGTTACGATTAGTCAGGCTGTGACGCATCGAAAAGAGTAGAACCGGCGGGCCTGCACAGCGTGCCGATAGCGTCATTCTATCTGTCGGACAAGGGAAGGAGCGTTCTCGGATGCGATGTTCAACGTATTGGGCCGCGCGGCTTATCTGTGGGGCGATGGTATGGATCGCGCTTGTATTTCCGGCACTGGGCGCCGAAGGAGACAGCGCCGATGGCGAGACGACGGCATCGCCCCCCGCGGAAATGAAGGGTTTGCCGCTGCTGCATTTCGAGGCGTTCGAAAAAGACCCCGCGGAAACACTGAACCAGTGGAAACCGACTGATCCCAAGGCGTGGGCCATCGTCGAGACGGAGCAAGGCCACGCCTATGCCTTGCAGGGCAAGAGCGATTACAACCCGCCCGTACGGTCTCCCCTAAACATCTCGCTTCTCACCACACTCGATGTGACCGATTTCGTTCTTCAGGCGGACATGAAACAGACGGGCACGGAATATGGGCATCGGGACATGTGCATCTTCTTCGGATATCAGGATCCCTCCCATTTCTATTACGTGCACATTGCGACCAAAGCCGACGAGCACGCGAATTCTGTGTTCATCGTCAATAACGAACCGCGCCTCTCGATCGCCAGAGAGCGCACGGATGGCACGGATTGGGGCTCCGGCGTGTATCACAAGGTGCGCGTCGAGCGCGATTGTACGTCCGGCTCCATCAAGGTGTTTTTCGACGACATGAGCAAGCCGATCATGACCGCTGAAGACAAGACGTTCCTTTACGGGAAGGTGGGATTCGGCTCGTTTGACGATACCGGCATCGTTGATAATGTGACGTTGTGGGGGAAGAAGAAGGGATAGGCCAGCCTCTTTCTTTTTTCTGGTCAGGGAGAACACGGTATTCATGAAGTGCGAGTGGTGTGGGGTCCACGGTTCCGTGGGCTTCTGCGTCGAGTGCAAGAAACTGCTTTGCGAAGACTGCGCCGAGACCTGCGCCAATTGCGGGGGAGCAATCTGTCACGAGCACGTGCGGGAGACGGCCTATCGCCGGTTGTGCCCGGCGTGCATGCGCGAGCGCAACGCGCAATTCGCGGCCGTCATTGACGAGATGCAGCGCCACGCCTACGAAATGGCGAACCAGACCGACGGGCAGATGGGCCTGTTCTTCGAGCGCCTGATCGACGTGCTCGAGCAAGTGCGGCGGCGCGACAGGGACCTTCAGGAGGCCCAGTCGCAACTCGAGGAGCGCATCGCGCTTCGCACCAATGCGCTCCACCGCCAGGTGCACGAGTACCAGCGGCAGGTCCAGGAAAGGGAAGCTGCCTATCACAACATGGCGGCCATGAGAGAAGCCGCCATTCAGGCCAGCCGCGCCAAGAACCTGTTTCTGGCCAACACCAGCCACGAAATCCGCACGCCCATGAACGGCGTGATCGCCATGACTGACCTGCTTCTGGATACCGGTCTGACTCCAATCCAGCGGCGCTACGTCGAGACCATTCAGCGTTCCGGGCGCGCCTTGCTGGCGCTGGTGGGCGACATTCTGGACTACTCGCGGATCGAGGCGGGGCGCCTCACCATCACTCCAATCCCCTTCGACCTTGAGGTGACGATCACGGATGTTGTGGAACTGCTGGCGCCCCGCGCGGAAGAAAAGGGCCTGGCCCTTATCATGCGCTATGCGCCCAATGCTCCCCGGAGGCTGATTGGTGACGCGGGGCGCATGCGTCAAATCCTGACCAACCTTATCGGTAACGCCATCAAGTTCACCCACCAGGGCCATGTCCTGGTAAATACCGAGTGCCTCGGCATGGATGAGGAGCGGGCCATTCTCCGAATCGCCGTCGAGGATACGGGAATCGGGATTCCCGAATCGCGGATGAACGACATTTTCCGCCAGTTCGTTCAGGCCGACAACATCACGTACCAGCACTACGGCGGCACGGGGCTGGGATTGCCCATTACGCACAAGCTGGCACGAATGATGGGCGGACGGATTGGGGTCAAGAGCAAGGAAGGCGGCGGGTCGCGTTTCCGGGTGACGCTGCCGTTCGCGCTGGATCAAGAGGCCGCTCTCATTCCCGTTGGCGGGCACGGCGATTTGGCCGGTTTGCGGATTCTCATTGTGGACCCGAGCCAGGTAAGCCAGCACATTCTCTATGAACAGATAAGCAGTTGGAAACTTCGCAGCGAGACGGCATCGACCCGCGAAAAGGCATTGGCGGGGTTGCGGGCCATGGAGCGCGAGGGCGATCCCTTTCATATGACCCTCATCAGCCATCAACCCGGCCAATTGGACGCCATCGAGCTGGGCGAGGCCATTAAGGCGTCGCCGGATATCGAGAAGACCGTGTTGGTGATGCTTTCGCGGTCGGGTCAGCGCGGAGATGCGGCCCGTGCGGCCGCGGCGGGATTTGCCGCCTACTTGAGCGGCATCCTGCGCAGCAGCGAATTGCATGCTATGCTCTGCGCGGTCTGGTCGGCCCATACCAGCGGCAAGAAAGGCGGGCTCATCACGCGCCACACCATCGCCGAGGCCCGTGAAACGGGAAAGGTGAGGGAATCCCGGCCGAAACCCTATATCAACGCGAGTATTCTGGTGGTTGACGACGAGCCGGTGAATCGGGAAGTCGCGATCGAGGTGCTCAATGCGCTGGGATGCCAGGTTACCGTGGCTGGCAATGGCCGCGAGGGCATCGAGAGATATCGCGAAGGCCAGTTCGACGCCGTCTTGATGGATTGCGAAATGCCGGTCCTGGACGGGTACGAGGCGGCCCGCGCGATTCGGCAAGGCGAGGGCAAGGCGAGCCACGTGCCCATTATTGCGATGACGGGTCACGCGTCTGACCTCGAACAGGCCAAGTCCATTGCGTCAGGGATGGACGACCATATCGTGAAACCGGTCGAACCCCACGTGCTGATGGGCTTGCTCATGCGCTGGCTTTATAAACAACCTGCCGGCGTGCCGGAGGAAGGCATGCCGATTAAGGAGACCGTCATGCCCGAGAAGAACGAATCGGCGGGAGGAAAGGAATCCGCCGCAGATGAGCCGATGGTGCTCGATAAATCCCGCGCGCTGGACGTGGCGGGCGGGAGCCCGAGAATCCTCAAACGTGTTACCAGCGTGTTCCTCGAGAACTTCCCAAAACAGGTGGCAGAACTGGCGGACGCGCTTGCGGAAGGACAGCGCGAGCTCGTTCAGCGAAAGGCCCACGCCCTCAAGAGCGCCGCGGCCTCTCTGGGCGGCGCCCGTGTCAACGAGATTGCCCTGGAGATCGAGACGGCCGCGAAAGAGGACCGCTTGGCGGAAGCTCAGGAGCGCTACGGCAAAGAACTTCTCACCGAGTTCGCCCGCCTGAAAAGGGCCCTTGAGGAAGTCGACTGGGACAAGGAGGCCGCCGCGTTGTCATAGCGGCTTTGCCACGAACGGGGGGCGCGGCTGCCAAGGAGGCCGTTCCGAGGTCCTCGCGTATTGGGGCGGGGCGCAAATCCGCCGCATTCTGAGGTGGCGGCCGGAATCCCTTCAGGGAACCCTGCGACAGTCTTCATGGCGCGGGCTCGATACCGCCGCACCAGACGATATCGCCTTGAAGACCGCCGCTGCCGGTCAGAGGCATCCCGGCATCGTCCATGCCATTGGGTCCGACGCTGTAAAGCAGAAAACCGCTTTCGTCGGTCTTGTAGATGTAAGAATTCCCCGAGAAAGTATCGAGGGGCAGATTCTCCAGGTATTGCGGTGCAAGCTGTCCGAGTATTTCAGGATACTTGCCGGTATCGCGCTGAAACGTTTTGATTGCGAGGGCGATTCGCGCCAAGTCGGCGAGGGCGATGTGGCGCTCGAATGCCTGGGAGGCTCTCACGAGTGCGGGCGCCGTGATCTGCACCATCGCTTTCCAGGGCAACACGAAACGGCCTTGTTTGGCGTCAATGGCCTCGAGCGGCGCCATGAGCGCCCGCCGTTTCGCATAGTCTTCTTCCTGGAGGGCTTCGGCGAGAGTTGACGCGACTCCGTTCAGGGCGGTCACTCCGGGTGTATAGTAAAATACCCGGGTGAGCAGGTTGCGTCCTGCCTGCGGGCGCCCCGAGTATGCCGCCACAAAACACCGCTCGCCGTTAATGAAACGCACCAGGTTTTCGCGTTCTCGCAGCGCTTCCAACTCCGCATAGAGTTCCTTGGGCACGGCTGAAGGCAGTTCGTGGCCGTGCAGGATGCGTTCGAGCGAGTTCAGGGCGATGGAGGCGGCTGCCGCATGCACCAGCCCCGTGATGAGCAGGGGATCGCCTTTGAGGTCGTTTGCCAGCCGCATGTTGACGGCGACCCATTTCAGCGCTTCCTCGGTGTTGCCCTGTTCCGCCTCCCAGACCGCCTTGTACGCTATGTTGCGCGCGAGGTCGCGCACTACGGCTAAGTCGGGCAAGACGGCGGCGGGGTTTGCCGCCGGGCCCGTCAGAGAGGCGTAGTTGCCGAACTCGCATCCGGGCATCGTACGGGCCTCGAGTACCTTTGCCAGCTCGGGCTCCATGGCCAGCATGTGAGCTTCAATCACGCGCAACTCATCTTCGGAGAGCGGGGCGTAATTGCGGTTGTCGTCCTTCCGGCGCCGTGCGCAGGCGGTAACGTCGGCGAACCGCTCGCGCAGCTCCTCCCGGCCGGTGGCCGCCAGCGCGGCCTCGATATTCTGCCCTGCCGCGCGATAGATGAGCGCGGCGTTTTCCATGGGCGGCAGGTTTCCCACGCCCAACTCGGCGAAAGTAGCCGGCCTGCCCGCCTCGCGCAAGCGGTCCAATTGCGCCGCAAGCCTCTTCACAAGGAGCTGGTCGATTGCCGCATAAACCGCCAACAGGCAGACGAGCGCCACCGCCAGCCAGCGCCAATGACGGAATGGCCAGGAGACAACCCGGAAGAAGGGACTTCTCTGTTTATTCTCAACTTCGCCGTGACCGCGCATGGGCGGTTCCTCCTGTGCATTTCAGCATAGACAAGACAATGCAAACAGAGCAATAACGTTTGACGCGGGAAACGAGCACCCGCACGATGAGCGGCACGCGTGCAGTACCGTTGTCCCGCCTAGGGGCTTCGCTTTCGTTGCGTGGACGCAATGGACAAGCTGGACCGGGCGAAAGTGCTGCCTGACCGCACTGCCTTCCCTGCCTATTCGTTAAAGGCCTTTCGCATGGCGGCGATGTTGCGGGCGTTGCCGGAACCGTCGTCAGGCGGAAGGGTGGTCTCGGGGTCGGGCCGCGCGAATCCGTACATGCCGGCTTCCGCGAATGCCGGGTCGGCCAGCACGGCGGCCGCGTTGTGCGCGTCGCCCCAGCCGCAGATGCACTGGATAAGCCGGGTATTCGGCCCGACGGCGTCCTTGACGGCTTGGAGTTTGCTGGAGTCCGAATGTTCGTTCATGAGCCAGTCGACCTCGCGCAACATGGCCGAGCCAGCAACCTGGGGATGCTGGAGATCGAAGCAGGTCAGCCAGATGACGCAATCGGGTTTCGTCGATTTGGCAGCGGTACGGATGCGTTTCCAGCAGCGGTCGACGGCGCGGCGGTTGAATTCGGTGATGGCTGCTTCGTCCATAGCCTCAGCACCCGGAAAGGGCGCATTGAACAGCTCCTGGTACATCTGCTTCTCGCAATCCAGCCAGGTGTATTGTTTATCAGGATAGAAATGAGACGCGTTGTACACCCAATCGATCATAAACCCGTCGATGCCGGTCTTCGTCAGCACCTCGCGGATGACGCGGTCCAGGTAATCGAGATACGTGTTGGTGAACGGGATGGCGATGGCGTTTGGCAGGTCGTGGACCTCGTCCGGGTGCGTTTTGCTCCAGTAGGCGTTAGCGCCGATGCAGAAATAGCCCATGACGCGCATTCCGGCCTCGTGGCCCAGCCGCGTCAGTTCCGCGAGGAAATCGCCTTGTATGCCCGGTTGCACCGGGGCCACTTCGCTGCGGTACCACGCATAGCCGGGGCAACTCACGCAGAACGTCTGGATGGTGTTGACGCCCATGTCGCGGTACCACTCGAGATGCGCCTTGGGCGACGCCTGGGCGTACATGCCCGGGGGCGCGAATCCCTCGGCAGCCCAATTGAAGTCGATGCAGAAAGCCTTGATGCGAGCCTGCGGCGCCGGCGTTTCCCCGGCAGCCGCCCCCACCGCAACACCCGTCAACAGAATGCATGAAATTGTCGCGCGCATGATTGTCACCCCGCAGGTTGGGCCTACACCTATTTCAATTTGCTCAATGCACTGAGCCATCCTACTCAATGCATTGAGATAAGTTAATGGGCGCATCGCAGGGGGAGAAGTATCAAGCGCCCCGCAAGCCCCGTAAATTGCCGGCGGCTATCGATTTAGCTCCCTTGCCCCGCCCCGTCGGAACAAGGGAGCAACTGCGGCGGCGGACGATAGCCGGCCAGGTGGCCGCCTCAGCCTGCATCCGGCAGTTTGAGGACTTGTGCGGCGAGCGACTCGAGCTGGCGCAGGGATTCGGCCATTTCATCAGGACCGCGTGGCGTTTGTGGCGCCATTTCGGCCAGCGGGGTGGCGTAGAACTCATCCTCGATACGTTTGGCTTGTTGGGTGAATTCCGGAGGGAACGGCCACTCCGCGCGCTCGCCGGAATCCACGCGCGCC
>DAOLNV010000004.1:119082-135388 GCA_035416745.1 Candidatus Hydrogenedentota bacterium
GGTGAATTCCGGAGGGAACGGCCACTCCGCGCGCTCGCCGGAATCCACGCGCGCCAGGACATAGTCCCAAAAAGCGGCCAGCTCCTTGCGATACACGTGATACGCCAACTCGAAGTGGTGGCTGCGACAATATTCGTTCTCGGCATTGCCTTTGAGCGTCAGTTCCGTGTGCGGGTTCAGCGCAGGCAAAACGCCGCCCAGGGGTTTGGCCTCCTCGAGCTGCCGCAAACTTGCCGCCATCGAGAAATCGTCGGATTGGGCCAGCAGACCGCACAGCGCGTCAAGCAACTCGCGGTTCAACTCGGCCACTTGCCGGATAGAGGCGGCATCGGCTTGCTGTTGACGCCAGGCATGGACCATCCGGCCGGCATGAAGCACCGTAGCGGTAAGGGCCCGGTTGGCCGTGGTGCGCCCCATATCCAGCGCGTCGCGCCGCCACTGGGCATTGCCGCAGGCGGTCTCGGTCAAGTCGGCCAGAGCGCCCAGCATCTCGGGGGCGGGCCGCAGACATGCCGCCATGCGTTCGTACCCGGCATTCACCTGGTCTTGACGCTTTGCGGACAAGTTCGCCCACATCGTGTTGGTAAGCATGTGAAACTGCGGCGAGGAGAAGGTCACATTCCTTGAGGGATCGCGCATGGACCAGTTTTCGCTTTGCGAAATGACGAGCATCAACGTCCAGAGCGGCTCCATCTGAGCGGCCAATTCAAGCGGGTACCGGCTCCGGCAGAAACGCACGGTTGCGGCCGGCGCCGTCAAATCATCGGGCTGCCAAGCGTTATCGGCGAGGTACTCGAGCATGAACGTGTCGTTATGCGATATCTCCGACCACAGCACATACCCTTTGCACATGGGATCTTCGGCAGCCGTCCGGAGGCGTTCGGCGAGCAGGGTGTAATCGCCGTGGATGTCGCTGTTCCAGGCGTAGCCATGCAACATGCCGAATATCCAGGGGAATCGCCCGAGCACGTTCCAGTCGCGGAAATTGCATTTGGCAGCATCGTCGGCGGTGTAATCCAGAAGGACCGTCCGCTCGGGATCGAATTCGTTGAGCAACACGCGGACTTCTTCGTCGACCCACTGATTCGCCAGGTCCCAACTGGCGATCAGCAACGGCGCGTCGGGGTAGTGTTCGCGAATTTTCTGCTGCGTCTTGCGATAGGCGTAAAGTTTCTTCTGGAGACTGTCGCGCCGGGTTTCGCCGAAGCTGCGTTCGGCCATGCCGATGGTGTGAAAGAGCCGCGGGGACCCGAATTCGCGGATATGGGTTTCCGTGAGCTTCCAGTAAGCGTCCCATGCCCGCTCGTCGTCGATGTCCCAAATGGCCGCCGTAGGTAGAGAGTATCCTGTCTTTTGGTCGGTCACCACCGGGAAATCGGGGAAGCTTCGGTAGAACGAGCTGGGGGTGTGCGAGTACCAGTGGGTGATGGTGCCCGTGTCTTCCGGATGGAGCAATCCCCGATCGCGGGCATACTGCAGCACTTCTTTTCGCAGTTCGCCGCGGTATTGCAGGGGCCAGAAGGACGTGCGGTCGTCGTACGAGCGCTCTTTCGCGTCGGGGTCCTGTGTGTCGGTGGGCGGATAGGGCACATCGTCCGGAAAGGCTCTTTGAAAGAGGTCGTCGTGACCCGTGCGCATCATGAACAGGTTGAAGCGTTTCTTGAGCAGCCAATCGATCTCGTGTTTCCAGTCCTCGAGGTTCCAATGCTCGGCCTGGAAACGGTGCAGCCCGCGATGAGCGAAATACCGCAAGCCCCGGTAGCTGAACCGGGGCTTCTCGGCAATGTCCACCCCGGCGAGATCGAGTTCGGGAAGACGCGGGACCACGTCGCCATCCCAGAAATACTCCACGCCCGCGTGTCGTCGGAAGAAGTCGTAGACGGCATATATGGTGGAGCGGCCGCTGCCGCCCGCGACGAGCAGGTAGCGGCAAGGCCCGGCGTCCACCGACAAGACACGGTAACTGTCCGAGCCGTATTGCAGGCCCAGGGATTCCAGGACGCCGCGACGAATCAAATCGTGCACGACAGGATTGACCGCGTCCGAACCAATCAGGACCAGATCGCCCGACACGGGTATGCTCTCAGGACTCGCCAACGCAGGAGCACGGCCCGTCACGCGGGTCCATAGCTCGACAAAATCGCCGGCGGCGATCTCGTAGGCTTTTTCGCCTGTGGGCGGCGCAACGACGGTAATGGCACGAGGCGCAACGGCTGCCGGCGGGACGGCTTCGGCCGCAAACGCGCTCGGCTGCGAGAAAACCGGCATCAGCATGACCGCTGCCGCAAAGACGCTTTTCATGATTTGCCCCCTGTTCCTGTTTGTGCTCGCCAAACATACCACGAAACGGGCGGGTTCACCACACGGCAACATGCCAATCAGAGGACGGGCATCCGCGGCGCATCGCGGCCGGGAACGCCCCTGGGCTGTGAAGGGCCGGTCAGCCGGTGACCTTTTCCTGCAGGGCGCGGTATCCGTAGTACATGGCCAGCTGGTCCAGCAGGATGATGGCCATGAATGCCTCGGCGACGGGCCACACACGTGCGACAATGGTCGGGTCGCGGCGCGTCACGGCCGACAGGGTGGCGTTCTTCATCGAGACTTTGTCGACGGTGTGCTGGTCTTTGGCGATAGTCGGGGTGGGCTTGACCGCGAGCCGTACAACGAGGTCCTGTCCCGTGGTGAGCCCGCCGGTGATGCCGCCCGCGTTGTTGCTCTGAAATACGGCCTTGCCGTTTTTCGCGCGCATCTGGTCGTTGCACTCGGAGCCGCGCATGTCCTTAACCTGCATACCGGCGCCGATCTCGACCGCTTTGATGGTTCCGATGCTCATCATGCGGCCCAGTTCGCCATCGAGCTTGTTGAAGACTGGTTCGCCCACCCCCGCCGGGACGCCCGTAGCCACGACTTCGCAGACCCCGCCGCTGGAATCCCCCTCGTCGCGGATTTCGACAATGCGTTTGTACATGGCGTGAGCGGCGTCGACGTCCGGGCAGTTCAACAGGGGATGGACGCCCGCTTCCTTGCTGACGGCCGCCATATCGATGGGTTCGGCGCTGTTGCGAATCTCGATGAGGTTCTTTTCGAGCTCCGCGAGAACGGCCATCTTCTCGAGGAACCGCATGTCCGCGTGGAATCGGTTGGCGCCGAATACCCAGTTGTAGATCACGTCGCATTTGCGGCGCACTTCGCGAAAGATCCCGACTTTTGCGCGGACCTCGCCGCGGGGCATCTCGGCGGCCCTTACGCCCGCGGCTTCCTTGACATAGCCGAAGATGTCGATGCCGTGGTCCGCGAGCACCCGTTTTGCCACCGCGCCAGCGGCGACGATAGTCGACGTATACCGCCCGCTGAAGAACCCCGCTCCGATCGAATCGTCGTTTTCGCCGTATTTCTGATAGGACGCGTATGAGGCATGGCCAGGCCGTGGCGTGCGGTTGGTCACCTGGTATTGTTCGATGTGCTCGAAGTGGCGATCGAGGTTGGGAATGAGCACCACCAGCGGCGTGCCATTCGTTTTGCCCTTGTTTTCGAATCCCGGCATGGTGTTCGCCGCGTTGACCCCGCTGTAAATGACGGGCAAGTCGGGTTCGCGCCGCGGGGACGTCAGTTCACCCTGGCCGGGCTTGCGCAGCAACAGGTCCCGATAGATCATCTCTTCGGTGATGAGCATGCCCGTGGGCACGCCTTGAAGATGAACCGTCAGGCCCTCCTGATACGACCCGCCCGCCACCGCCGTTTTGAACATGGTGCCATAGGTGCAGCCAAGCATGGTTTCCCTCTCCTTCGTGTCCCTCTCTTGTACACCATCGATTCTGGATACGGCCAGCGGACCGCCGCTCGCTATCCGGCGATGCGCGCCGCCCCGCCCAACCGCGTCAGATCCTCGACAAACTTCGGATACGTGATACCGGCCGCTTCATAACCCCGGATTCGAACCGGCCCGGCAATCTGCGTCGCGCACACGGCCAGGGCCATGACGACGCGGTGGTCGTCCTGGCCGTCGACTTCCCCGCCGTGCAGCATGCTGTGGTGAATGACAAGGCCGTCGTCCAGTTCCTCGACGCGCGCGCCGAGTTTCGTGAGTTCCTGGCGCATGACGGCGATCCGGTCGGTTTCCTTGAGGCGCGCCTGGGGCACGTTCACCAGCCGTGTAGTGCCTTCGGCGAAACAGCCCAGCACGGCCATCATGGGCAGCGCATCGGGCGTGGCGTTCAGGTCGAGCTCGGTCCCCCGGAGCGCCTTTGGCCGCACCCGCACGCCGGTTTGTTCCTCGGCCACATCCGCCCCCATGGCGCGGAGATAGTCCACGACCGCCTTGTCGCCCTGGACTTCGCTCATATCAAGACCGCGCGACAGAATATTGTTCCCCTCGAGCGCGCCCGCGGCCAGGAAGAAGGTTGCAGACGAGAAATCGCCCGGGATGCGCCGGTCGAAGGCCGCATAACGCTGCCCGCCGCGCACGCGAAACCACCGGAGACCGTCGCGCTCGATGGCGATCCCCTGGCGCTCGAGCCAATCGAGCGTCATCATCACGTAGGGGGCTTCGTTGAGCAGGGGCACATCGATCTCGGTGTCGCCATCCGCCAGCGGCGCCGCCATCAGGAGACTGGACAGGTACTGGCTGGTTACGGCCTCGATCGAGGTCTTGCCGCCGCGCAAGCGCCCCTCGACAACAAAAGGCGCGCAGCCGTTGTCCCGCGTCGACCATACCCGCGCGCCCAGGCCGGTCAGCGAGCGGGCCAGCGGGCCGGCGGGCCGCCTCCGGATCTGGGCGTCGCCGGTAAGCACCGCTATACCCGTGCGAAGCAGCGCCGCCGAGCCCATGGCTATGCGCAGGCTCGTGCCGGAGTTAGCGACGTCGATCACGTTTTCGGGCGTGCGCAACTCACCGCCCAGACCCTGCACGTGCCACGCTTCGGGCGTGATGGCCATTTCCGCGCCAAACGCCCGGTACACAGCCACACAGGCCTCCGCGTCCTTGGATTCCAGCGGCTGGCGGATGACGCTCTTGCCCTCGGCCAACGCGGCAATCGCAACTGCACGGATGGTGTGCGACTTCGAGCCGGGGATGTCCACCTCGCCCCGAAGGGCGCTTCTCTCGCAAATCAGGTCCATGGATGCACCATCTCTTCCACGCCAGCAAGCGCCGCTCTCCGGCGGCGATGATGCGGGATGATAGCGTGCCGGATAACGGACAGTCAAAGATTGAGGTGCGGGGGCGGGACGTGCGTGGCGCAAACCGCGGTCAGACAAAAAAGGGATTGTATCGGCTTTCGATGGCGACGGTCGATGACGGCCCATGGCCGGTGTGGATTTCGGTTTCGGGAGGAAGGCTGAAGATGTGCTTCTTGATGGCATCGAGTTGCTGTTTGGCCTGCGCTGGCGATGATGTGCCGCCCACCGAGCCGGCAAAGAGCGCGTCGCCGGTAAAGACCATCCCTGGAAACGCAAGGCTGAGCGCGTCGGGCGTATGACCGGGCGTGGCGATAACCTTGCCCGCGAGAGTTCCAACGCGAATAAGATCGCCGTGGGCGACCTTCCTGGCTTTGCATCCTCCCGGATGGGCGGCGCCGGCGTACACGGCCGCTCCGTAACGGTCGACGGCCTCGCGAAGGCCGCCGCTGTGGTCATAATGGTCGTGGGTAATGAAAATGCTCGTGAGGTTCAACTTCTCCGTTTCGATGTATTCGGCCATCTCGGGCTCGAACTCCCCCACATCGACGAGAATAGCCTCGCGGGTCTCGTCGCAGGCCAAGATGAATGCGTTGCCTTCGTTGGCGGATGTCAGAAAGTGCTTGAACATCACCGGCGCATCCCCGTGAGGGTTGCATTCTCGAAGTTCGCCTGTCCCGCCGCCCCTCTGAAATCGGCGTTCGTGAGGTTGGCGCGCCGGAATATGGCGCGCTGGACGTTAGCGTTACGAAACGTTGCGCCCGTGAAGTTCGCATTTCCCGGACGCGAGTAATACAGGTCCGCGCCGTCGAAAACGGCCCCCTCGCCCAAAACGCCCACCAGGTTCGCGCGGCGCACCACAGCCCCCTTGAAAACCCCCCGGGACACGTTCGCGCCGCCCAGCACGGCAAACTCGAGGTCGGCGCCGGTCAGATCGGCCCCGCTGAGATCGGCCCCATCGAGAAAGGCGCCCCGCAGAATGGCCTTCGAGAGGTTTGCACCAGCCAGGTTTGCCCCTGAAAGGCGGGCATCGGTCAGATCGGCGCCCGAGAGGTCCGCGCCTGCGAGGTCGGGCTTGCGCAGCCGCGCTCCGATACCCCGTCCCTGCCGAAGCGCGGCAATCAGCGCCTCCCTGTCATCAACGGGCAACTCGTCAGCCATCAGAAATCGTCCAACTCGCCCAGTTTGCTCTCGATCCAATCGCCGTAGTAGGCCAATTCCTTCACGGAAGCCTTGATTTCGGCTGGCGTCGCCGCATGCGCGAGGTAACAATCGGTCAACACCAGGCGCTCCTCTCCGCCGTCCTTGCTGAGCGCGAGAGCTCCGTGAGAAATCTTCATGTTGGCCCGCAGGGCCCATTCAAATGCATCCTCACGCGGTTTTCCACACTCGGTGAACACGCGTATGAGCTCCGTGCCATCCTTGCGCTTATGCTGGTTCAAGCAGACCGCCTGATGGCGGCCATTCTTCAGCGTCACCTGGACCACGAACCCTTTGCCGTGCGGAGCGACCACGCGCTCGCCTTCTTTGGCGCAGGCCTTGGCCAATTCTTCGAGCGTGTATTGCTTGACCTGCGGCGAGGGCGGCACGCCCGCCAGGAAGGCGCTTGCCTCGCCAAGAGCCAGGTCGACCACGCGGCGCACGTCCACGTCCATCTCGTCGGCATGCTCGTGCAGTACCTCGAGGGCGAAGCACGCAATTCTTCCCAGCTCTTGCGCGGCATCGCGCCGCACCACCCACCCCGCCTGGGCATCACGAAGTTGTCTGGCAAGTTTTTCCAGTTCTTCCGACACAGCCGTTCCCTCCCAATTGAGACCTCTATCTTATCAAAGGACGCCCGGGAGCGCTACCAGAACGCTCTTGAATCGAAATTGGGGACGCGCAGCCGCGCCGGGGAGGGCGATTTGTACAGGTCCCCAGTTGCCAGGTGCGCATATTGCCCGTGACAGAGGATGGGCGGCAATGGTACCGTATCGTGCTTGGCATCCGGACTCCACGGGGAGCATTCAGCGGGCAGGTCATAGGAATAGAATCCCGGCCTGCGTTATTCATATCAAACACAATAGCCGCCGTTTTGGCGGCGGAAATGCATACTAGAACTGGACATCATGGAACGCTCACATCGATACGAAGGACTCATCGAGGTCAGCAGGATGGCGGTCCCTATCGTGTTCGGGCAGCTTTCGTATGTCTTGATGCAGTTCGCCGACCAAGTCATGGTTTCCCGGCTTGGAACCGAGCAGTTGGCCGCCACGGCTCCGGCGGGATTGTGGTTCTTTATTTTCTCCACGTTTTTCCTTGGAATATCAGGGTGCGTGTCGACGTTTGCCGCGCAGAGCCTCGGGCGGGGCGAAAAGGAACAAGGCGCGAGCTACGCATGGCAGGGGGTGTATATCGGTTTGGCCGGCGGCGTTTTCGGCATGGCCGTATGGCCGTTTGCCGACGACCTGTTCGGTCTGATGGGCCACACGCCGGAGGTCACCCGGCTCGAGGTCCAGTATTTCCAGATCCGGATGGCCGGATTCGTGTTCATGTGTTGGCCGGCAGCGCTGACGTCGTTCTTCCAGGCGGTGAACCGTCCCAGTGTGCCGATGTACGCGGCCTGGTTCGCCAACGGCATCAACTTGGTTCTCAACTACCTCCTCATCTATGGCAAGTTCGGATTTCCGCGGATGGAAGTGGCGGGGGCGGCATGGGCCACGGTAATCGCCATGGGCGTGCAGACCGTGATACTGCAAGCGTTGTTTCTGTCGAAGTCGCTGGACCGGGAATTCCAGACGCGGTCGCGGTACGTTTTCAACTGGCAGAAGGTGCGTGAGCTGGTGCGTATAGGGTGGCCCGCGGGCTTGAGTTTCTTCCTTGATGTTTTCAATTGGGGTGTGTTCACCAGCCTTCTCGTGGGACGTTGTGGAGAAGTTCAAATGGCGGCGCACAATGTGGCCATCAATTTCCTGCATCTCGCGTTTATGCCCGCGGTCGGGCTGAATCACGCCGTCGCCCCCATCGTGGGACAATGGATTGGCCGGGGCAACATCCCCATGGCCAAGACCCGCACGCATACGGCGATCAAGATTGCCATCTGCTACATGACGGCGGCGGGACTGTGTTTCGCCATATTCGCCAAGCCCCTGACCCGCGTTTTTTTCAGCACGGACCCGCAGGTTGTCGAGATTGCAGCGGTGATCCTGATTCTGGCCGCGTGTTACCAGGCCTTTGACGCGGTCAACATCGTCGTATTGGGCGCGTTGCGGGGCGCGGGCGATACGCGCTGGGTGATGTGGGTGATGTCCTTGGCGTCGTATTGCGTGTTTCTGCCTCTTGCGGCGTTTCTGTGCATGGGCGAAGTGCCGGTATCGCGTATTCCGGGAATCCCGGCCGGTTGGGACCTCCCAGGACTGGGGTGGGAGGCGAAGGGGGCGTGGCTGGGCGCCACTATCTATACTATCGGGCTGAGCGGACTCCTTTTCTGGCGGTTTCACGGCGAACGGTGGCGCGACATCAAGATTTTCGAGAAAGACCGCGTATCCGTTCCCGAGTAGGCGCCGGCCACGGGCGGCCAGGCGTTGTAATCCCACGTTGCTGCAACAGTTTGCGCTGTTGGTCCGAAATATGCTAAACTCCGCCGATTCCAAATTCACAGGGGTTCCCTATCCCCGGATAGGCATGGACAGGGTGCCCGGTTATGAGACCGGGTCAGCCATCAAGAACCCCGAGGCGCAACCCGAAAGGAGTACGGACGATGACAGCCGTCACCATGAAGAACCTTCTCGAGGCCGGTATCCACTTCGGCCACCAAACACGCCGTTGGAACCCGAAGATGAAGAAGTATATCTTCGGCGCGCGCAACGGTATCTACATCATCGATTTGCAGAAGACCTTGCGCCAACTCAACCGGGCCCGGTCGTTCGTTCGTGAAGCCGTTGCCGCTGGCGGCCACGTGCTGTTCGTGGGCACGAAGCGCCAGGCCCAGGAAATCATCCAGCGCGAAGCCGAGCGGTGCGGCATGTACTATGTCAATAACCGCTGGCTGGGCGGCACCCTCACCAACTACGAGACGATCCAGGTGAGCATCCGCAATCTCCAGAAACTCGAAGACATGGAATCCAGCGGGGAACTGGAGAAGTTCAGCAAGAAAGAGGCGGCGCGCATGCGTAAGCAAAAGGCGCGCCTCGCGAAGTATCTCGATGGCATCAAGAACATGCCCGGCGTTCCGCAAGTCATGTTCGTCATCGACACGCGTCGCGAGGATATCGCCGTGAATGAAGCCCGGCGTCTGAATATCCCCTGCATCGGCATTGTTGACACAAACTCGGATCCGGACGTGGTGTCTTTCCCGATTCCGGGCAACGACGACGCTATCCGCGCCGTCGGCTTGTTCTGCTCGGTCATCGCTGACGCGGTGATCGAGGGTAAAGCCGAGAGCGAAAAATACGTCGTGCCCAAGGCGGCCCCGGCCAAAGCCGCCATGCATACTCCGGAGGCGGAACAAGAGGAACTCGAGGAAAAAGCCGCCGGTGGCGAGGACGAAGACGCTGAAGAAGAATCGGAATTCCAAGAGTACGACGAAGAGCATGAATAGCCAGAGAGGACCCTTGAAACCTCTGCGCGGCGCTCAGACAGCATAAAGGAGAATAGTGGACGATGGGAGTAACGGCAAAAGACGTGAAGGAACTGCGCGAAGCAACCGGCGCCGGCATGATGGACTGCAAGAAAGCGCTTCAGGAGTGTGACGGCGATTTCGATAAGGCGGCAAACTGGCTTCGGGAGAAGGGTATTGCCTCCGCGGCGAAACGGCAGGATCGCGAAGCAAAAGAGGGCTCGGTAGCCTCCTATATTCACATGGGCGGCAAGATCGGCGTGCTGGTCGAGGTGAATTGCGAAACGGACTTCGTGGCGCGCGGCGAACTCTTCCAGGAGTTCTGCAAGAACGTGTGCCTGCAGATCTGCTCGACCGCCCCGCGGTGGGTGCGCCGCGACGAGGCCACCCCCGAGGAAATCGAGGCGGAAAAGGCGATTTACGCGGTGCAGGCCAAGGAATCCGGCCGGCCGGAGACTGTGCAGCAGAAAATCGTCGAGGGCAAGCTCAACAAGTGGTTGAAAGAGAACAGCCTGCTTGACCAGGAATTCGTCAAGAATCCCGATGTGACGATCGAGGAATTGATGAAGGAATTGAGCGGCAAGATCGGCGAAAAGATCGACATTCGGCGATTCGCCCGGTTTCAACTGGGTGAAGCTATCGATGGCAGGAAGCCGGCTGGGGATGAGGAGTAAGGCGCGTGCCTGACCCGGCCTACAAACGCGTGTTGTTGAAACTGAGCGGCCAGGCGCTCGAGCCCAGCCGCGGGGTGGGCATTGATTTCAAAACCATCGGCCTGTTTTGCGATGAGATCGCCGAGGCGCACGCGCTCGGCGTCGAGTTGGGACTGGTCGTTGGCGGCGGAAACATCTACCGCGGCGCGCAAGGCGTGGCGCAGGGGCCCGACCGCCCGACGGGCGACTACATGGGCATGCTGGCCACGGTCATCAACGCCCTGGCCATCCAGGCGATGCTCGAGAACAAAGGCGTGACGACACGCGTCATGACGGCGATCGAGATGCGCGGAGTCGCGGAACCCTATATCCGGCGCCGGGCGTTGCGGCACCTCGAGAAAGGCCGCGTGGTAATCTTCGGCGCGGGCACGGGCAATCCTTTTTTCACTACGGATACGGCTGCGGCGCTTCGCGCCAGCGAGATCAGCGCGGAAATCCTCTTCAAAGCGACCAAGGTGGACGGGGTGTACGATGCGGACCCGGTAAAGAACCCTTCGGCAACGTTGTACCGGGAACTGTCGTATACGGAAGCGCTCGCGCGCAATCTCCGCGTCATGGATGCGACAGCCATCTCGCTGTGCCGCGAGAACAAGCTTCCCATACTGGTTTTCAATCTGACCAGGCCGGGCAGTATCATGAAAGCGCTCCAGGGCGAACGCATAGGCACGCTGGTGAAAGGAGATTGACACATGTCACACGAACTCGAGAAAGAAGCCCAAAGCAAGATGGAAAAAAGCGCGGAGGCGTTCGCGCACGAACTCTCTACCATTCGGACGGGCCGCGCATCCGTCGCGCTGTTGGACTCCATCGAGGTCGAGGCATACGGCACCAGGATGAAACTGAACCAGATGGCCAACGTAGCGGCTCCTGAACCCCGCCTGCTGCTGATAACTCCGTGGGACAAGTCGCAGGTGGGAGCGATTGAGAAAGCGATCCTGGCGTCGCCCCTGAATCTGACGCCCAGCAACGACGGCCACGTGATCCGCATTCCCATCCCGCAACTTACCGAAGAGCGCCGAAAAGACCTGGTGAAACTGGTGGGCAAACTGGCGGAAGAAGCCCGGATCGCCGTGCGCAATGTGCGGCGCTACGTGATCGACGAGGTCAAGAAGCGCCAGAAAGACGGCGATATCCCCGAAGACGACGCGCACAAGCTGACCGAGCAGCTGCAGAAAGTCACCGATCATCATATCGAGAAAATTGACGAGATGCTCAAGGCCAAAGAGGCCGAGATCATGGAAGTATAGGCTCATGACCCGCCACCCCAACTGAACGAATCTTTGCCGCGGAGAGTTGGGCTGTCTCTGACTCTCCGCGGCTTTGTTTTGGCCGGGACCCGGCCAGCGGCGGACAGGCAAGAAGACTTGGGTGTGAAATGCGCGACCTGGACATGACACGGCTGCCCCAGCATATCGCCATCATCATGGACGGCAACGGGCGGTGGGCTGAGAAGCATGGCGTGTCCCTTGCGGAAGGGCATGAGGCCGGCGCCAAGAGCGTGCGCGCGGCCATCAAGGCTTGCCGCGAACTCCACCGCGTGAAAGTGTTGTCGCTGTATGCCTTTTCGACGGAGAACTGGCGCCGGTCGCGGGTCGAGGTCAATGCATTGTTCCGGTTGCTGAGCAAGTACGTTCGCCTGGAACTGGAGAACATTCACAAGGAAGATATCCGGGTAACGATCATGGGCCGGCGCGAAGGCCTCTCGGAGCGCGTTGTGGCGGACCTCGATCACTGCGAGCAACTCACGCGCCACAACAAATCCATGACGGTCAACGTCGCCGTCAACTACGGGGGGCGCGGGGAGATCGCGGATACGGCGCGCCGGCTGGCCGTTGATGCCGCAACGGGCGCGTTACGGACGGAAGACATCGACGAGGATGCTTTTTCGCGGCGGCTGTACGTCCCCGGCCTTCCGGACGTCGACCTGCTGATTCGCACGAGCGGCGAGATGCGGTTGAGCAACTTCATGCTGTGGCAGGTGTCCTACGCGGAGATTGTATCCCTCGGCGTGTTGTGGCCGGATTTCAGGAAACGGCATCTCCTCGACGCCATCGCGCGCTACCAGCGGCGCCAGCGCCGGTTCGGAGGACGCTGAACGATGGCGAAAGGAAGCAAGCTGCTGGCGCGGAGTGTGACCGGTCTCGTTGCGTTGGCCATATTCATGACGCTCATCTGGACGCCCGGCTTGAGGCTGCTGCTCACGCTGTTCATCGGGGCACTGAGCGCAGTCGGCCTTTTCGAATACTACGCTATGGTGCGCGCGCGAAAGATCTCTCCGGAGACCATCGGCGGCATGCTCGCAGGCACCTGCGTGGCCATGAGCGGCCATTTCGGCGACGCCGTAACGACCAACTTTGCTCTGTTTGGCGGCTGCGTGCTGGTTTCGGCGCTGCACATCGTTCGCGGCTGCCATTCGGTGGCCGGCCTGTCGAGTTCGGTGTTTGGCGTGTTCTACATCGGGTGGTTCGGCGCGCATGTTCCAATGATGCAAAGCCTGCCCGGCGTCGGGCCCGGCCTGGTAACGACGCTGTTTGTGGCCGTGATTCTGACGGATACGGCCGCGTTCTTCGTGGGGTCGTCCATTGGAAAGCACAAGATGGCTCCGAAGGTGAGTCCGAACAAGACATGGGAGGGCGCATTCGGGGGATTGTTTTGCGCCGTGGCAGGCACGGCGGCGCTCTGGTATCTGAGGGAGCGCGCGGGCATGACCGCCCTGCCGGATTGGTCTCTGTGGCGATACACGCACGCGGGAATCCTGGTCTCGATCGTCGCCCAGATTGGCGACCTGACGGAATCGTGTATCAAACGCGACGCCGGCGTGAAGGATTCGGGCAACTTCTTTCCGGGGCACGGCGGAGTGCTGGACCGCACCGACGGTTTTCTGTTCGCGGCCCCGGTTCTATATTATCTCGTAACGCCGTTCTGTGCAGGCTGACGGGCCCGAGGACAGCGGCGATTGGTGAAGGAAACACGGAATGTACGAAGAAGAAGCGCAACTACTGGCGGAGTATTCAGAGCGTTTGCAGGAGCTTCGCAAGTGTCTCCATGTCGATGCGACAAAGGCCACGATTGCACAGCTCCAGAACGAGATGGCCAAGCCGGGGTTCTGGGACGAGCCTGAGAAGGCCCAGAAGCTCCTCCAGCAGCTCAAGAGCCACAAGTCCATCGTCGAGGCCCCCGACGCGCTCCGGCGCGAACTGGACGACGCCCTGGTGCTGGTCGAACTGGGCCAGGCCGAGGGGGATCCTTCCATAAGCGGCGAGATCGCGCAGCTCGCCCAGGACCTGTCGAAAAAGCTCGAGCAGCTCGAGTTGACCAGTCTTTTCATGGATCCCCGCGATTCGAGACCCGCCCTGGTTAACATCCATCCCGGCGCGGGCGGAACCGAATCGTGCGATTGGGCTTCGATGCTCTACCGCATGATCATTCGATATTGCGAGCGTCAGGAATTCGATGTGGAACTTGCCGACTACATCCCCGGCGACGAGGCCGGGCTTAAGAGCGCCACCCTGCGGGTCGAAGGGCCTTTCGCATACGGCAAACTCAAATCGGAAGAAGGCGTGCACCGGCTGGTGCGTATCTCGCCCTTCGACGCCAACAGCCGCCGGCACACGTCGTTCGCGGCCATCGAGATCGTGCCCGAGTTTGAGGACGATGCCCCCATCGAGATCAAGGAAGAAGACCTGAAAATGGACGTATTCAAGTCGAGCGGTCCCGGCGGGCAGAAAGTGAACAAGACAAGTTCGGCAGTACGCCTGACCCATCTGCCGACGGGGCTCGTGGTGGCGTGCCAGATCGAGCGTTCCCAGCACCGCAACCGCGAAACGGCCCTCCAGATGTTGAAAGCAAAACTATACGACATCGAATTGAAGAAAAAGGAAGAGGAGGCAATGGCGCACCGCGAAGATCAGCAGGACGTCGCCTGGGGAAGCCAGATCCGGAGCTACGTACTGCATCCCTACCAGATGGTGAAAGACCACCGCACCGACGTCCAGATCGGAAACATCGACGCCGTGCTGGACGGAGACCTCGACGAACTGGTGGAGGCGTTTCTCAAGTGGAACCTGAAACGCCACAGAAGCAATTAGGAGACGAACGGGAGACGTCAGGAGCCCATCCGGAAAATGACAGCAGGGCGCTCCGAAAACCGCCGTAACAGGGAACAGGACATGACCGAGGAACATCACTCGACCGAACAGCAGCTTATCGAGAACCGCATCGAGAAGATGGCGCGTTTCCGCGAACGCGGCGACGAGCCCTTCAAATACGCGTTCCGGCGTTCGTGTTCGATCGCCGAGGCGCGGGCCGCCTTCGAAACCGCCGAGAAAGACGCGCACGAGCCCGAGCAGCTGAACGTGCCGGTTACGGTCGCCGGGCGCATGGTGGCCCTGCGCGGACAAGGCAAGGTGACCTTTGCCGACCTGCGCGACGAATCGGACCGCCTGCAGGTTTTCTTCCGCCAGAACGAGTTGGGCGATGCGGCCTACGAGCACCTCAAAGATCTCGATATCGGCGATTTTCTGGGCATCGCGGGACAGGTGTTCCGCACCCGCCGCGGCGAGGTGACGGTACGCGCGGAGGAGTACACGCTTCTCACGAAATCGTTGCGGCCCTTGCCCGAGAAATGGCACGGGTTGACGGACGTCGAGACCCGGTACCGCCAGCGGCACCTCGACATGGTGTCGAATCCGGAAGTGCTCGAGACGTTTCGCCGCCGCATCAAGATCATCAGCACGCTGCGGCAGTGGCTGACGGCGCGGGGATTCCTCGAGGTCGAGACGCCCATGCTGCACCACATTCCAGGAGGGGCGACCGCGCGCCCCTTTGTCACGCATCACAACACGTTCGATCGGAATTTCTATCTTCGGATCGCGCCGGAACTCCACCTCAAACGCTTGATCGTCGGCGGGTTCGAAAAGGTCTTCGAACTCAACCGCAGCTTCCGCAATGAAGGAGTTGACACGCTGCACAATCCCGAGTTCACCATGATGGAACTCTATGAAGCCTATCAGGATTACATGGGATTGATGGACACCACGGAGGAGATGCTCGCCGATGTCGCCCGCGAGGTGACCGGGGACACTGCCTTCGACTACCTGGGGCAAACCATCGACATGACCCGCCCCTGGAAGCGCATCTCGCTGTTCGAGGCTATCCGGGAGCATGCCCGCATCGATCTCGAGCCCCACAAGGACGACCGGAACGCCGCGGCGGAGCTCGCGGAAGGCGCGGGCTGCCTCATCGAGGACCACATGGGATATGGAAAGATCGTGGACGAGGTTATGTCGGAGAAAGTGAAGCCCAACCTGGTCCAGCCCACGTTCCTTTACGATTATCCGCTGGAGATCTCCCCTTTGGCGAAGAAGAAGCGCGGAAATCCCAGCCTGACCGAGCGGTTCCAGCTTTTCGTTGCGGGCATGGAGCTGGGCAACGCGTTCAGCGAGTTGAACGACCCCATCGATCAGCGGGAACGGTTCATGGACCAGGTGCGGCAGCGTGAACGGGGCGACGATGAGGCCCAGTACCTCGACAACGATTACATCACGGCTCTTGAGCTCGGCATGCCTCCTACGGCGGGGCTGGGCATCGGAGTCGACCGGCTGGCCATGCTGCTGACGAATAAGGCCTCGATTCGCGAAGTGATCCTGTTTCCCCAACTGCGGACCATCGAGGCGGCGGGCGACACAACATTTCCACCTATTTCCGGAGAAGGAAACGTCAAAACAAGCTGACGGTGCGGCCTTGGTCGAAGAAAGGCAGTTTGCATGCGGTTTGAAGCGTTCATAGCGAGCCGGTACCTGCGGGGAAAGCGCAAGAGCCG
>DAOLNV010000005.1:0-86619 GCA_035416745.1 Candidatus Hydrogenedentota bacterium
AGGTTGCGTGATAATAAAGAGGTCAGCGCCCGAGGTCAAGAGAAAATTTCTCGCCGGCCTGCCCCAGGCCCCCGCCAGGGCTGGAAAGAGCGCGCCCTTGCACTTCAAGAGTAGAATTCCACCCCGAACAGCCTGGCCTGGCGCAACCGAAACCGTAATACGACGGCCGTCCCCTCGTGGTTGAGGTTTCCCTCCCCTTTCCAGGTAACAGGGATTTCGAGGCCGTCGCCCACGACCCGGTCGGCGTCCTCGAATGTTCTCCCGGGGACGTCGCTGCCCGTTCCAAAACGCCGAACAGCCACCTTGATGTATCCCGTGGGCTTGACTGACGCGTTCAGACGGATGAAGTTCCCTCTCGGCACGACCGCCAGCGTGGCGAACTCCCCTTCTTCGTCGCACTGCACTGCCACGAGCCGCCCTTTCGGCCACGTGGCGATGCCTCCCTCGCCCGGCACGCCCGGGAACAATCCCCGGCGCTTCTCAACGTTGCGGCCCGGGTACTTGTGAGGAATAGGGTTGCCGCCGTAACTAATCCCCCAGGTTGCGTCGGGATACTCGAGCAGGTTGCCGCTGCACACCACGTACCCGCCCGAGGGCGTTCCCGGAGCATCAGTCTCCACGATGGGTCCCCCGGGAACCCGCGACCACACCATGCCGTCGGCGCTCGAAAGCAGCCACGTGGAGCCGCCGTCGCTCTCCAACTCCCATATCCACGGAAACATCACATGGTTGTCGGGTATGCCGGGAAGGGTCGTCTTGCCGTTTGTGTAATACAAGTGGCTCGGGGCCATATCGGCGCCGGTTGACACAACGATCTCAGGTTTGCTGAAGTGCCGAAAATCCTTGCTTACCGCGCGCCCGATCGACCGGCGGCCCGCCGATATCCAGCCGTCCGGGTTAACGGTCTCCATGCCGGGCGCTTTGATGTTTGCCTGCCAGGCCCTCACATAGGCAACATATTCTCTGCGGTCGACATCGTAGTAGCACGTGTTCAGGGTGTCCGCATGCTGGATCATGAGGGGCTCCGGCAGGGATGTCCAGTGAATCCCGTCGGGCGACACCGCGCCGAAAACGGCGACCACGCACCGGAACCCACCCACATCCTGGCGCCGCGCCATCGTGTCGACCTCATCAGGGTATTTTGCTGCAAAGGCATTCCACTCGTCGTCGGTGATGATGCCTAGATAAAGCATCTTGTAGCGTTCGTCATCCGATGAGGGATCGACGAAGACGCTGCCGCCGTGAAACCCGCGCATCGAACCATTCAGGTCGCCTCGGAACACGATGTTGTTTTCCTTGCTCCCCGCATACTCGAAGAGGCCGAGGGTGGGGATGTCCCAATGCACCCCATCGAGCGATTCGGCATAGGCGATGTGCGCATTGTATCCGGGCAGAATGCGGTCCTTCGTGCTATAGGGCTCGGGGTCGGCGCACGGCCCCATGGTGTACCATGCTTTGTATTTGCCCTCGTCGAAAACCTGAGCGGCAAGTTGGCCCGGCTGGAATGGTTTCTTGACGGCCTTCTGCGCAACGAGCCGGATCCCGCGCGGCATGTCACTCAGCTCAAACCGGGCGGGACGCGTGCCGTCGCCTTCGAGCCACGCCCCCACGTTCCTCTCTTCTTCCGAAGCGTCGGGCGCGTGCTCGATCTGCCATGAGAATCCTCCCTGCCGCACGTATTTCCAGCTGGTGAAATAGACGAAATTGCTCTTCAGTTCGACTGGCTCGCCGTAGAACCGGTCCACCTGTGCCGATACCAGACCACAAGGCGTCACCAGGGTCAATATCAACAGTATTTTCTTGAGACACTTAAAACCATAAAGATGGCGATGCCCGCGGCGTGAACGAATCTCGATGTATCCCATTCTTTTCGGGCCCCCGGCGTTATGTGCGCTACGGAATCGACGGAACCGGGGCGGCTTCCGATTCCCTCATCAGTTGGCAGACGGTCTTGACAACGTCGTTCTGAAGAGTGCATGCGGGCGGCTCCGCAAAACCAAGGCAGCTCGCCGCTTCATACAAGATGAAGCCGCTGAAACGTCCGTCATTGCGCACACGGGAGAACTCCTCGGGATACTGCGGGTTGATGTACCGGCTCACGGTAAGAGGTATCCCCTTTTCCTGGCATGCAGCGATCATCTCCCCGGCAACGCTGTCGTTGAAGACGCTATCGAACGGGAGATGAAAAAGCCGCAGTATCCCCTCATCGAGCAAGCCTTCGTCCAGCCATCGTTTCCAATCATAGTAGATGTTAGCGGAATACGCCAGCCGCCGCACGGGAGGCGGGTCCGCCCGGAACCAGTCAATGTTGAGATTGATGCGCATGCGCTTCCCCCGGGAGGCAATCAGCTCCTTCGCCTGCCGAAGAAACCGCGTGTAGGCCTCTCCCCTGACCTGGGCAATTGCCCCCGGGCCGGCCTGTCCCCGACGAGCGCATTCCTCGAGGACTACATCGTTGAATCCATATTCGGCGTCGTAGTCGGTGTGGGTGCCGTGGTTCTCGACCCGGAAATCAACACCGTCGACCCCGGCATCCAGCATTTCACGGATGCACGCCAGCCAGAACTCCTGCACGCGAGGCTCCGTCTCGCAGAGCGCGCCTGGCAGATATTCGTTCCGGCCTCGTGCGAAGGCGAGCATTCCCTCGCGTCCCGAGCCGTTGGGTTTATCCAGGTACACCTGTGACCTTCCGAATCCGACGTCGAAAATGAGTCCCCAGTTACGGAAATCCAGGCGCCCGGGCTCCCATACGGCGTTTCCGGACGCAAACACTCCGGGGATTTCGTTGCCCTCCGCGTCGAGCGCTACCAGCATATCCGTCCCGGTATTCACGAAATCCGGCTCCCCATCCGTGAAATCCGTCGTTACAAGGATGTAGGGGGCAGTCAACGCGAACCCCGTGAGGGTAAGCGTTCGCACCGGCGCGCCCATCGGTGTGACAACCGTGCCGTTGACGTCGCGCACCTCCTTCGCGGAGGGTTCCACGCTTTCCTGGACCGAAAACTCGGCCTCGAGCGGCTGGTAGCGGCAGTTCAACTGGCTGGACCAGAGCTGGAGATGCTCCCGAGTGATCCGGGTCGGGGAGTCGTCCTTCTTGATGAGTTTCAGCGTGCAAATGGGAGTTTTCGTGACGGCCTCGCCGATAGACGCGCCGGGAAGATGGCGGATGCGCAGCTCCGGATGCTCGACAACGAAGGGGTCCAGCCACGTCAGCCATCCCCCGCGGTGGGGAATCCGGCCGAATTCCAAGCCTTGCGGCGAACCTTCGGGGAAATAGACAGCCGGACCCGTTTCGTAGGGCTTGTAATAGGCGTAAAGTTCCAGACCGTGACGGTGAGCGGCCTCCGCAGCCACTTGAAGAGGATTTCCTAGAGCCTCGATGGTGGCAGCGTAATTGCGCCAAGTGGCGTCCAGGCCGGAGGGCATCAGGAACCCGCCGTGTCCATCACCGTAATATCCCCAGCTTACGCGGGAAACCCCCATTTCGCGCAACGCCGCCATCATCGCGTCTATATGAGCCGCCGTGATCACAACAGGGCTCATCAAGGCGTCGTCCGGGAAATCCACCAGCATCTCCAGGCGAAACCCGCCGTTGGTCTGGTTTGACGTGTCTGCTCTGACGGCCCATGCCGCCAGCAGCGCCACTGCAAGTAACGCGTATCGACGAGGAGAATTGAGCATGAATGTTCTCCGAAGTTGGTGTCCCCGCGCAGTATACCTGAGTTCGGGAGCCCTCACAATAGCCCTTCACGAGAGCTTGAACCGTGAGAGCCTCGGATTTGGAACTATCTTCAATTAAAGGGTTTGCAGATACAGTGACCGGGGCGCCGGGCGGCTGGAACATCCTTGAAACAGCAACGTTTCGCTCGAAAAGCCTCCTTTGTGCCCGAATCGAGTTTCCGGTCCGGGTGGACCGCCGCTAGTGCCGGGGGCGTGGCTCATCGAGATGGAAACGTCTTCAGCACCCGTGGGTTCTGCCAAGAACGGAACCCGACGAAT
This sequence comes from Candidatus Hydrogenedentota bacterium, assembly GCA_035416745.1. Lineage (NCBI taxonomy): Bacteria > Pseudomonadati > Candidatus Hydrogenedentota > Candidatus Hydrogenedentota bacterium. The sequence goes on from DAOLNV010000005.1 coordinate 4,000, forward strand.
GCGTCACTGGCTTTGGGCCGGCCTGCCGCCCCTCCTTTGCGTTAAACGCCTTTGCTCCTTCTGAAGGGCCTGCCCCTTGGTCCCCTCCTTCTGCTAATCGTAAATGGTTGAAGTACTGATGTTTGCAGATACTCAGCCTACTATGCGGCATCGAACTGGTCTTTGTATTGGAGCTGGTAGAGGCGATAGTAGAGGCCGCGCTCGTCGAGTAACTGCCTGTGCGTTCCAATCTCCCGGATCTCGCCGTGGTGCATGACGACGATGCGGTCAGCGTTTTGAACCGTTGAAAGGCGGTGGGCGATGACGATGGAAGTTCGGCCGAACATCAGTTTTCGAATCGCGTCCTGGATGAGGGATTCCGTTTCGGTATCGACGCTTGACGTAGCTTCATCGAGCACGAGGATTTGGGGTTCGTGGGCGAGGGCGCGGGCAAAGGCAAGGAGCTGCCGCTGGCCGGTCGAGAGGTTATTGCCGCGTTCGCCGACGTCGTAGGCGTACTTGCCGGGCATCTTTTCAATGAACCGTGCGGCATTGACGTAGGCCGCGCATTCACGTACGCGTTCCATGGACAGGGCAACGTTACCCAGCCGGATGTTCTGTTCGATGGAGCCCGAGAAGAGGAATACATCCTGCAATACGGCGCCTATATGCCGGCGCAGGGCGGTTTTTTCGTATTGCCGGACGTCTACCCCGTCGATGCAAATACTGCCGCGCTGGACGTCGTAGAAACGGCTTAACAGGTTGATGACGGTCGTCTTGCCGGCTCCGGTGTGGCCTACGATAGCGATGCGCTCGCCCGGGGCAATCGAGAGGTTGAGCCCTTTCAGAATCCATTGGCCGGGTTCGTACGCGAACCAGACGTCTTTGAATTCCACACGGCCTTCAAACCTCTCCGGAACGATGGCCGTTGGGGTATTCTGGATGTCTTCCTTCGTGTCGAGCAGTTCAAAGATGCGTTCGGAGGAGGCCATGGCTTCGAGAAGCAGATTGTAGCGGTCCGCGATAGTTCGGATGGGGGAGTAGAATCGTTCCGACCATTGAACGTACGCGAACAGCGTGCCGACGGAAGCGCCTACTGCGTCTCCGAAACGCAAGAACCGGTCGCCGACGTACAACACGATAAGCCCAATAGCGGCCATACCCAGAAAATCCACAACGGGGAAATAGATGGCGTAGTTGCGCACCTGCCGGAACCATTCATCGCGGTGCTCGGCATTGCGCTTGCGGTACTCCTCGTACGTGGCGTGTTCTGCTGCAAACATCTGGACAACCCGCATGCCGCTGACCATTTCCTGGACGTAGGCATTCATGCGGGCGAGTCTTCTGCGGATTTCAACGTAGGAGCGCCGGGCGTACTTGCGGAACACGAAGCCGGTGACGAACACGAAAGGCACCGTCGTCATGATAATCAAGGCAAGCCGCCAGTTGACCCAGAACATGAACCCCAGGATGACAAACACGGTAAGCAAATCGCTGATTACCTGCACCATGCCGCCCACGATCGTTTCCTGGATCTTCTCGACGTCGTTGGTGACGCGGGTCATCAGCCGCCCGACAGGGTTGCGGTCCAGGAACTGGAGCGACATGCGCTGCAGATGCTCGAAGATCTCGAGACGCATGGCCAGCATGGTTTTTTGCCCGACATAGGCGACTATGAGATTCTGCACATACCGGGTAAGAGTCTCCGCCAGCATGAGGCACGCGATGATCAGGACCATCGCCCCGAGCCCTCTCCGGTCGTGTTCGGCTACCTTGGGAAGTTCGGAAGAAGCCGCGTTTCCGGGCAGTTGCTGTTGAATTCCCAGCCGGTCGGGATTTCCTATGTAATTGTCGATGGTGACCTTGTTGAGATAGGGCACCAAGGTAGCAAAGACGGACGCGCTCAGCAGGAACACGACCGCGGTTACCATGGCCGGACGGTACTCGCGCAGATAACCCAGCAGGCGCCGCATCAAGTGGCGATCATATGCCCGCTGCTGGACCTCGTCTTCTGTGTGGTACCCTTCGCTCATGTTTCCTCGATTTCTTCTTCAAGCAATTGGCGGCGGTACATATTGGCATAGAGTCCCTCGCGCGCAATGAGTTCTTCATGTGTTCCCTCCTCGACGATCCGCCCCTCGTCGAGCACCAGGATTCGATCGGCATGGCTCACCGTCGAGATCCGGTGAGAGACGATAATGCTTGTGCGCTCGCGCATCACGTCCTTGAGGCGGCGCAGGATTTCCTCCTCCGTATGGGTGTCCACGCTCGACAAAGCGTCATCGAGGATCAGGATGCGTGGTCTGCCTATCAAGGCCCGGGCGATGGTCAGGCGCTGCTTCTGTCCGCCCGAAAGGTTGATGCCCCGCTCGCCGAGGAGCGTGGCGTAGCCCTCAGGCATTCCCTCGAGGGTTTCGGAGAACTGGGCGATTTCGCATGCCCAGTCCATATCTTCCAGGGTGGCCTCGGGGTTTCCCAGCGTCAGGTTCGCCTTTACGGAGTCGGAAAACAGGAACGTGTCTTGCGGCACGCATCCAATGTTCTGTCGAAGCACATTCAAAGGAAGCGTGCGGATATCGCGCCCATCGACCATGACGGCGCCTTTCCGCGGGTCGTACTCGCGGGCGATGAGGCCCAGCAGCGATGATTTGCCGGAGCCTGTGGGGCCCACGACGGCTACGGTCTGTCCCGCGGGTATGTCGAACGAAATGTCCTCGAGGACGGTTTGTCCGTTGTAAGCGAACGACACATCCCGAAAGGATACGGCGCCTGCGATTGATGCGATAGCGCGGTCGGTATGCTCGTTCTCGGAAATGGCAGGTTGGCGCGTGAGGATTTCGAGGATGCGGGTCATGCTGACCGCGCCCCGCTGATACAGCGTCAAGACCCATCCGAATTCCGCGAGAGGCCAGCTGAGCATCATGAGGTAAACGATGAATGCTGAGAGGTCCGCCAGGCTCAAGCGTTCCGATATGACCATGTTGCCGCCGGTCCACAGGATCGTGAGGGCAGCGAGGCCCACCGTTGCGCCTATGAGAGGCCATGCCAGCGCCATGACAATGGTGAGCTTGAGGCCTTCGCGCATGTACTTCTCGGATTCTTGCCGGAAATCCCGGATCTCGTGGTGAGCGATACCGTATGCCCTCACTACACGGGCGCCGGCGAGATTTTCCTGGGCGCGCGCGGTGACGATCGAAAACTGTTCCTGGACGCGCCTGGACTGCCGGTGCATGTACATCATGAAGAAATACACGAGCAGGGAGATGAACGGGAGAGGGATCAGCGCGATGGCCGTCAACTTGAAGCTCAACCACGCCATCGCGGCCAACGTGAAGGGGAGCCGGATCATGTTCAACGTATTCATTACCCCGGGCCCGACGAACATGCGCACGAAATTCAGGTCGTTTGTAGCGCGCGCCATGATGTCGCCGGTCTTCACACTATGAAAGAAATCCTGCGAGAGACGCTGGATCTTCCGGTAGTACACGTTGCGCAGGTCGTACTCGAATTTTCGTGAGGCGCTGATGATCAGCATTCGTTGTAGATATCGCGCAATACCCGAAAAGACCGGGATGACAAGAAGAAGGGCGAACGAAAGCAACAAGAAGCGGTAGGTGATGTCTCTTGCTTCGAAACGTTCGACAACGGCGCGGATGATCAGAGGCGTGCACAAGTCCAGGCAGATGAAAAACAGCCCGGCCGCTGCTCCCCAGAAATAATCGCGGACATAGGGCCGGCTAAACAGAAAAAGGGCGCGAAAGGGCGTGTTCGGCGGAAGCGCCTCGAAGCGAAGACTCTCGTTCACGGCTTAGACCTTCTTTGCAGTATGCGGCCGCCGTACGAGTCCGGAAATGATTTCCACAATATCCTCGGGATGGAACGGCTTCTGAATAAAACCGTCGCACCCAGAGCTCTTGATGAGCGGATTCTTCGCATCAATGGGTTTGGCGGTAACCATATATACCTTGATGCCTGCCAGGGAGGCACTTGTCTTGATGCGGCGGCACGTCTCCCAACCATCTATCCCCGGCATGGCGATGTCCAGAAGAACCAGGGCATAGTCTCTCGATTGAAGGCGCCTTAGGGCTTCTTCTCCCGAGTCGCAGTCGTCGATTTCATAGCCCTCGGCTTCCAGACAACGGCGCATGAAGATTACGATGTCCGGGTCGTCGTCAACGCACAAGATCTTCCCCCCCAGAGACGGCCCGGCTGTCGGCGGCTGGCTCACCGCATTGTGAATACTGCTGAGCAGCGTACTCTTCCGGAATTCGCGTTTCAGCCGGGCAGCAACGAGAGGCCGGTACCTCTCAAACATGTCCTCGTCGTTGGTTATCATGACGATGGGCAGGGTTCCCGCGGTCCCATCGGCAAACAGGGCATCGAGGGTGCTTGCCCCGTCTCCAGGCATGTTGACGTCGGCTACTACACAATCGGGACTATGGCGGCGGGCGAGCACGATGGCCTGGGCCGCATCGGCTGCCTGAATAATGTTGACCCCCTCAGAGGTAAGCAGTGCCCGGATATGATTGCTCAGGGCGGTATCTTTGGTGATCAACTCGACGAGGATCTCGGCGGCCGTGGGCGGCAGGATTTCTCCCACGGCCGGAGGCGGCATGGCTCTTTCGCCAGCGACCTTCTTCATCGGCAAACTGAAACGGAACGTCGTTCCCTGGTCTATCTCGCTCGACACCGTAATGCGGCTTCCATGCAGGCGCGCAATGTCTTGCGCTATCGAAAGGCCTATTCCGGTACCCCCGTACTTGCGCGTCGATGAGCTGTCAAACTGGTAGAAACGGGTAAATACTTTGTCCAGCGCCTCGGGAGGAATCCCAATTCCCGTGTCGCTTACAGTAACCTCGACGTCTTCTGTTCCTGGCCGCAGAGTAACGGTTACATTGCCTCCTTTGCGGTTGAACTTCACCCCGTTCGAGAGCAGGTTATTGAAGATCTGGCCGATTTTGCCTTTGTCGCCTTCCACGATCACGGGCTGGCCGGGAGCATTAAGAAGGAGGTCAACCGAACGGGAGTCCGCCACCGGCTTCATGGTCTGAATGCTAATCTTGGCACAATCGACCAAATCAAAGGCCTCGAAAACGAGCGGTTCGGTGCCCTGATGGAGCCGGGAGAAATCGAGAAGATTTTCGATCAGGGTGACGAGCCGCTCGATGTTGCGAAGGCTTATTGAAAGGTATTCCTTTTGCGTCTTGTTTATCGCCCCGGCCTTTTCGTTGTAGATCATGTCGGTGTAGCCCATGACGGCCACCAAGGGCGTGCGCAGTTCATGAGAAACGTTCGACAACAGATTGGTTTTCATCTCATCGAGGGACTTGAGTTCTTCATTGGCCGCGTGCAGCTTTTCGCGAGCAAGAGTGACGTCTTCCAGGGAATCCTGAAGATTCTCCAGCAGGTTGGCGTTACGGATCGCAACCGCCACGTGCGGCGCTAACTGCTCAAGAACGGCTGCATCGTGCCGCCGGAAAGCTTCCCGGCGGTTCGATGCAAGGTTAAAAGTGCCTACGATGCGCCCTGTGGCGTAAAGGGGAACGCAGAGGCAGCTTCGGGCGTCAGAGGAGAATTCCCGGTTGGTGAACGGGACATCCTCCTTTGTGAAGTCGGCAACAATTAACCGTTGGCGTTCGCGGGCGACCCAGGCTGCGGAAGAGGTTTCGTCGTCCAAGCGGCCCTTGTCTCGCTCCACCGTTTTCACTTCGGGCCACAGTTGCCTGATCTCGAAGGTATCGCCTTGGTCGTCCAGCAGCGCGAGGCTCGCGAAATCGAAGTCGATCAGGCGTTTGATTTCCACAACAAGGCTTTCGTATAGACGGCCGGCTTCCAGGCTGGAATTGATGACGTTGGCGATCTGGCTGATGGCGCTGAGCCGCTCGGCGCGGTCGCGCGCCTCACGCTCAAGACGGACGCTCTTTGACAGGTCCCGAAAGATCCCTTCGTATCCGATAACGATAGTGTCATCCCCGTAAATGGTGTTCGCGGAAAGCTCGACGATAATCGCTCGGTCGTCGCGGCGCTTCATCCACACACGGCGGCGCTCGATAAACCCTTTCTGCTGCAGCTCGGTTACCAGCTGCGTGAAATCATCGGGATTGTAGAACATGCCGCTGATGCTCTTGCCGATGCACTCCTCGACGTTGTGGAACCGGAATATCTCCACGCCCGAGGGGTTCATGAAGTCCAAGAGCCACGCAGGATCGGTGTGGAAGATGCCGTCGCGCATCCAGGTCACCAGACCGCGGTACTTCTCTTCCGAACTCTCCAGCTGCCGGACGTTGCGTTTCAGCGCCAGGGCCATCTTGTTGAACGACTGGGCCAGTTCCTCGATCTCGTCGCCGGTGCCTATTTTGAGTTTAAGGTCGAGATCGCCCTGTCCGATGATCTGGGCGCCTTCGTTGAGCAGCGACAACGGGCGAACGATGCTGTTGTGAATGTTGAGGTAGGCATTGAGGCAGAGGATGGCAATGACTCCAACTGAGAACACAATCGCAATTATTCCCGCCAGATGGATGTTGCGCAGGGCCTTGGCGGCCGAGCGGTAGACAACTACGTACAGGTTCATATTGTCAAACATTTGCGCATAGGCCAGGAAGACATCCTCGTGGGTGTTGGCGGTGGTCACGTAGCCGTCGATCCGGCATGTCCCATACTGGGGGGATTGCGAATTTCGCAGAATTCTCGAAAGGGTGGCATCCGTGGACTCGACGCTAAGCTCCGGCAGGCCGGGCTTGCTACCTTCAGCTACGTAAGTTGTCCGGCGATACCCTTCGCTGGCATAGACGATTTGATAGGTATCGGTCTTGCTTTCTGGATCAGCCGACGAAGGACCGATGCCTACGGCAAACGACAGCATGGGCTGGATATCTATGATTTGCGATAAGAAGCCTAGGAGACCTTGCTTCTTCTCGGGATTGAGGTATACGGGAGCAACGGTTTCGGCCGCGTAGGAGCCGTAAAGGAAATCGACATCCATAAACATGCGTTCGGTCGTCGTTTCTGCCCATTTCGAAGGCCCATTGTCTTCACCGGAGATAGTATGGATGCTCTCGTGGGTGCTCACGACAAAGCGCCCGGCTTGATCGAATATGCTCAGAATAGTCGGCACCTTGGAAGAATGGGTTGTCTTTACGATCTGGTCCAGGAGACGTTCCCGGAGCGTCTCACGGACGGCGGGGTCCGTCAGCGCCGCGGGACCGCCCGTTGGCCCGGGGCTCAGAGCTGCCACGATCTTGGGATCTTGGGAAAGACCTTCGATCTTATCCAAATAGGGTATTGAGGCGATGCGCAGACCGTCGGCCGTCTTGCAGGCCGCAACGAGAAGAGCCTGTTCCACGGCGTTGCTTTGGCCTTCGCGGGCGGTGATGTATCCGACAATGACGGCAATAACAAGGGGAAGGATTGCCACCTGCAGGATAGTATTGAGAATCTTGCGTTCGATTCCGCGCCGTGGACCAGAAGCGCTCATAGTGTCTCCGGACCGCGGTAGCTATTCGACAATGCGACCGCGGCCTATCAGCTCGCGAACTTTCTCCAGGAGTTGATCAACCTTAAATGGTTTGGCCAGGTATTCGTCGGCGCCGCATTCGAAGATCCGTTCGATGTCCTGTTCTTTGGTCAGGCATGTCACGGCCATGATGGGGATGCTGCGCGTTAGCTCATTATTGCGCAAAGCTTTCGAGACCTCAAAACCGTTGATCTCGGGCATCAGGAAATCAAGGAGGATCAGGTCGGGGGACAACTGGGCTGCGCGTAATCCGACTTCTGTGGCGTTGCTGACCTTGATCAGCTCGAAACCTTCGTCCGTGAGGATATTCTCCATCAGGGCGAGGGCATCGGGGTCGTCGTCGACAATCATCACCCGTTTCTTGACCGGACCCTTGTCTCTCGGAAACATATCGTATTTTTCGCGGAAACTGTCCAGATCCCCCTCGAGGATTCTGTAGTGGCCGCCCGGAGTACGCGAAGCCTTTATCAGCCCTTGTTTAATCCAGTTCTTGATACTGTGATGCGTGACATGGCAGATCTTGGCGGCTTCGAATGTAGTGAAAGCTTTCTGTTCGTGGTCACTCACTAGAGATTAACCTCCCGGCCTGAAGAAACTTTACAGTGACTCGCCATTTTTCCCGTTCGGAATTCGCAGAATACTCAGTATGTGGAAAGTATAGCCGCGCGTAACCGTTTTGTCAAACGCGGGTTATGAAAAGTAAGTGCTGATTTACCCGTATTCTCTCTTTGTTTCACGAGGGTTTTCCCTTTTCGGCCACATGGCCTTAATGCAATAACGACAAGGCATTACGAACTGCGAGAGCCTCTTCCGAGCCCATTCCAGTTGCCAAGAGCGGAATCTGCCATGGATATAGGGCCGCTACAAGTCTGTGAAGGATTGCCCAGACCGAAAACACGCAGAGAAACAACCCCAGGGTGGTACCCAGGAAGCGGCGAATCATCAGAATATAGGCGGCTCGCCACCGCGCTGTGGCGGCGGCATTGCGTTCCGGGGATTGGGGTGCATCATGCCCGGTCTCTTCTGCTGCTTTCCGAGGATTCACAAGAACGAGCATGGGATACAGAAGACCGGCAACAGCCGTAGCGCCCAGCATCAGAAGCCAGATATGACGCAAGATGGGCACAATATCGGTTTCGCTGGTTTGCTGAAACCAAGGCGCCGCCGCGATGAAAAGGCCCAGGGCTAAAGCGCAGACCGCCATCATGATAGACCCTCTAAGCCCGTGGGCGATGGCCCAGCCATTCCTGTTGGCGCCTATGCAGCGTGCAAGAAACGCGGTAGCGCAGGAAAAGACGCCCAAGGCCAGGACGGCGAAAAAAGGCGCGGCAAAACAAGCGAACTGCCGCGCATTGGTATCGCGTTCAATGACGGGTTGGCGGGAGTTTTCGAAATCGCGCAGAATGCCCAGGGCATTGCTGAGTTCGGCTTCTCGCTGAGCCAGCGCATCGTCCGGGTGGCCCTTTTCTGTCTGTTGTATTCCCTGCCGCAGACGCACGGTCTGAAGCCATAAGTCGAGGCCTATCATTGCCTGGGCCGCGCTGCCCGCGCATGTGTCTCCGCTTCCATCGGAAGACAAGGCGCTCCGGGCGATTCTATCCCCGGCCTTTCCCAGAGTCTGGAGCCACGAGTCCCAGTACTGCGTGTGGCCTTCCTCCATATGCCTTCTGGCCACCAAGGTGATGTACGCCTCGTAACGCATAACGGGGGCCAGGCATTCATCTATTACTTCGCGCCGCAACTGGGCATACTGACTGCCCTGTTGGGGGAGTTTGGGATGCCACAGCGGACGCGGAAAGACGATCTGCTTGCCGCTGCTGTTGGCCTGGGCGATGAGTTTCAAGGATTCCTGAAGAATATTCGCCTCGTCCTGCAGCGTCCAGGGAATAGTGGTCGCTTCAAGGTAGGAAGGAAGCGCGTTATCAGGGGCGTTACGGGCGGCGTCTCGAAAACGTTCGCGCGCCTCTTCGAACTTGCCGGCCGTGAACAGACGGCATCCGTACCGAAGCGCAAGCATCGCGTTGCCGGGGTCTAACTCGAAGGCCTCCTCATAGACGGGCAGAACCTCGTCCTCCAGTTCTCGTTCGGCAAGCGCCTGGAGGTAGCGGGGATTGGGGGACTCACTGGCTGCCTTGTCCCGCATGACGGCTTGTCGCAACAGAGGCCGGGCAGACTCCTCGTGTTTGGTCAACGCGCTCAGATACAGATTCTCAGCCCGTTCAAAGCCGATGAAATACTCAGACAACCACAAGGATATCATCAGGATAACGCAGGCGGTGACACAGAAGCGAAATGACCAGCGCGCTCTGCGGGCGCCGATCAAGTCGCCGCGGTCGCCATACGCCGGAAACTGCGGGGGGCTTGTGCTCACCCTTCTCCTCCCATAAGCTTGCGGGCAATTTTCTTGCCATACTCGACTCCGGGCTGGTCGAACGCATTCACATTATAAAGACGGCCGGCCATGGCGGTCTCGAGTTCGAGCATATAGAGGACTTGGGCCACCGTGTATGCAGTCACGCAGGGCAGGATAATGCGCGATACGGGCCGCTGGCTTATTTCCAGTGCGTCGATCGTGCCCTGAAGTTCGGCCGCCATCAGTCGGTTCATGCTGGCCCCGCGCAGGTAACTCAATTGCTGAATCGATGACAAGGTCTCCGGGATCTTAAGCGCCTTGGCGAATTTCTTGACCTCTAGAGTGTTGATAAGCTTGTTGTTAGGGCCTTCGCGATAGAGCTGGATCTGGGAATGCTGGTCGGTCGCCCCCAGTGCCTTGATGGGGGTCTGTCCCGCGAAAACCTCTGTGCCGTCCAAGCTGTATCGCTTGCCCAGGCTTTCGGCCCATAGCTGGCGGTACCAGTCGGCAATGCTATAAAGGCTATTCGAGTATGCGAACATCACGGACATGACCTTGCCCTTCTTCACGTCCGACAGGTATTGGACCGCTGCCCGAAGATAGGCGGGATTGGACTGAAGGTCGTCGGCTTCACAACGCCGGTCCATGGCCGCGCACCCCTGCATCATGGCGTCGATATCCATGCCAAGCATCGCTGCGGGAAACATGCCGACGGGCGAAAAAACCGAGAACCGCCCTCCTACGTTGAGAGGCACGGCGAATTCGGTGAGGCCGTACGCGTCCGCGACAGGGTGTAGAAGACTGGGCGGCGCCTGGGGCATACGCGGATTGGTGGTGACCACCACATGGTCTTTCATGGCGTCGCTGCCCAGCTTTTTCTCGATTTCGCCGGTTACGATCATGAGCTGGCTCATGGTTTCGGCGGTGCCGCCCGATTTTGAGATCACGTTGTAAAGCGAATTCTTGGGAGGACAGATCCGCATCATTTCTCGAAAAACAACGGGGTCGATGTTGTCCATGACGAACAAGCGGGGCAGACCTTTACGTGCCCGTTTTGTAAGTAGATTGTGGTAGGGTGAAAGCAGGGCGGCGCCCAGCGCAATAGTGCCCAGTGAGGAACCGCCGATCCCGAGCACGACGAGATTGTCGAATCCCTTCTCTGTGAATCTTTTCGCGGCATCTTTCACATCAGCAAGGACATCGGTCTGTTTGTACAGGTCCCAGAACCCGTATTTTCCCTCGGCTCGTTCGTGCTGGAGAATGGAGTGCGCCTTGGAGACCTCCTGCTGGATTTCTTGTAGCTCCCCAGGCGTGATGCCGTGCTCCGGCCCCACAACTTCCGCTTGAGCACGGAAGACATCGATGCGGATATCAGGATTCATGATTTAACCCCACTTTTCCCCAAGAACGCCTCCAGTGAAGTCAAAAGCGCATTCCGGGGCCCCTTCACGAGCTGCAGATGCGGCAAGGATCGGAGGAATACCTTCCCATAGTGCTTTGTAAGTATTCGGCGGTCAAGAATAATCACCGCGCCTCGGTCTGTCTTTCGTCGAATCAGCCGGCCAAAACCTTGGCGGAATTTGACGACAGCCTGAGGCACGGTATATTGCATGAATGAACTGCCGCCCGCCGCTTCGATGGCCTCAGCGCGCGCTTCGAGGACGGGTTCGGTGGGTACCCGAAACGGCAATTTTGGGAGTATAACACACTGTAGCGCTTCGCCTGCAACGTCCACGCCTTCCCAAAAACTGTCCGTGCCAAACAAGACGCTCGACGTATCGCTGCGAAAGCGCTCAATAAGACGTGTGCGCGCGATACTCCCCTGCTTGAGGGGGGTAATCCCCTGGCTCAGAAGGTCATCCTTGAGATGGCGGAAGACGTAGTCGAGCGCATAGAAAGAAGTGAACAGGACAAAAGCATGCCCCTGGGTGACGTGAAGAATCGACCGAACATAGTCGACGACTTCCAGCAAAAAGGTCTCCGAGTCAGGCGTAGCGATATCGGTAGGGATGGCCAACATGGCCTGGGAGGCGAAGTCGAACGGCGAATCCAGTTCCTCAGCAGTCACGTTCCCGGGCTCTACCATGTCCAGCCCTATTCTGTTGAACAAATAATCGAACGTGTGGTCAACGGTGAGGGTTGCCGAGGTCATGATCACGCTTTTCAGGTTGCCATACACCCACTCGGAGAGCTCGGGTCCCACATGCAGCGGACACCGTGCGATGCGGACGATTCGGTTGTTGCGGCCGTCAATTTCTACCCAGCGCACAGTGTTTGCGGGCAGTTCGCGGCTGGTCCCCTCCACCAACACGTTCGCAAGCCGTGTCAGCCGGTCTCGGTAACCTGCCAATTGCTGGACCTCCCCCGCGATGGGGGATTCGCCGTCATCCTCGCGTAAGTCCAGTTCGAGCAACTGCTTATGCAATTGGGCGGCGTGCTCGGCACAAGACCTGAGCTCTTCCGTTGCGGGGAGCACGTACGTTGTGTGGAGCTCGCGCAGGCTTGGGTCGCCCAAAACCTCTTCGGTCAAGCGCCACTTGATATCCGCGCCGATTTGCCCGCATTTTGCCGCAGTCAGTTCCCGCAGGGCATCAAACGCGACGGTAAGACACTCCCTTGCCGCCGCAAGACAGGGAAGCAGGAGGTTGTCTATGAGGTTGAGGGGCGCGTCGATGCTGGCCATGGACAGTTTGGAACAGTGCTTGATCAGTTTCATCTTCAGAAACGGGAGAAGGCCGCGTTCCCGGCCCCTCTCCGTTCGGATGAAACGGCCGAGAAGGCGTAAGGAGCCGATTCGTGTGGCTTCCGCGCCAAAGTACTCGGTTGCGGAGTCCTCGATATTGTGGGCTTCGTCAAAGATCACGCGTCGGAATGCCGGCAACACGGCGAGCGAGGAGAAATTGCCTGCCTCCTTCTTGATGGCGAGGTCCGCAAAGAGCATGTGATGGTTCACCACGATCAAGTCGGCTTTGGCGATTTCCCGGCGGGCTTTTCCCACGAAACAGCGTTTCAGATTTGTGCATGTTGTGAATTGGCAGGTATCGGCCTCCGAGCAGACCTGTTCCCAAATATCGCGGCCGGGAGCGAACGGCAGGTCCGAGAGCGTGCCGTCTTCCGTTTTTCGCGCCCATTCCGCAATGGCTTTGAGCTGTTCCTGGTCTTCCTCGTCTTCAAACAGGGTCGCCTCAGCGAGGGCTCTTTCGAGGCGTCTTGGGCATACGTAGTTGCCACGTCCTTTTACGAGGACCGCTCGTACCGGCTTTTCGAGAGCCGGCAGAAGGTCAGGGATATCCTTCTGCATAATCTGTTCCTGCAGATTGATAGTTCGCGTGGAAATCACGAGACGTTCTCGGTTACGGATGGCCCACTGCGCGGCCGGAAGAAGGTAGGCGATCGTCTTCCCGATGCCTGTCGGCGCTTCGATGACCGCAATGCCTTGCTCATTAAAGGCCTGCGCGACGAGGGCCATCATTCTCGCCTGTTGGGGGCGTACTTCGTAATGAGGGAGCGTGCGTCCCAGGACGCTTCCCGGAGACAAGGCCTTCTCGAGTTCGGGAATGTCCAGGGGCTGGGTGGCCTGTTCGCGGCAGGGTTCCACCATCACATAGGCCCGGGACACGGCATTGTCGACGATGTAGACCCCCAACCCATGGAACCCGAACAAGGAAGACAGCTCGAGGTCCGCTTCGGAAGGGCTGATGTCCCCGGACGGATGATTGTGGAGCACCACGTCCGCCCTGTCCGCCATTTCGACGTAGGCCGGCACGGCGGCGCCGTGACCCCGGGCGCATATGCGGACCTCATGCACAAGCCCGGTCTCATTCAGGAGGCCCGCAAAAAAGACTTCCCTCCCCCCCACTTCATCGATAGCTTCACGAATGGCCCTGGCTGCGCTTGCCGTAAAGCGCGCGGCTGCGTCCTGGCCGATAGTGCTCACTGGGATACTCCGGACAAAACCGTCCCGCGAACACGCGCTGCGGACGGTACTAGATGAATGTTCATAAAGTTGCCGCAACAGCACAGGCTCAGTTTATGGCGAGTCGGATGCGGCGGCAACGGATGCGTTCTTCTTCTGAGACTCTATTTAGCCAGATTCGCGCGAAAAAGTCGAACCCCAACCGAGAAGGGAGGCCAGGATTTCCGAAGCTGATTCATCCGATGCGGTCTACAGTGCTGGTTTCGAGATCAGGTTCAGAAATTCCGTTCGCGTGGGTGCGTCATTGTGAAAAGAGCCCAGCACGGATGACGTGGTCATGATGGAATTCTGTTTCTCGACTCCGCGCATCATCATGCATAGATGCCTGCACTCCATGACGACCCCGACCCCTTCCGCCTGTGTTAAATCTTTGACTTGCCGGGCTACCTGTGCGGTAAGGCGTTCTTGAATCTGCAGACGGCGCGCATAGAAGTCGACGATGCGGGCCAGCTTGCTCAAGCCTAATACTTTGGCACGTGCGATATAGCCGATGTGGCAGCGGCCATAGAATGGCAGCATGTGGTGCTCGCAAAGGCTGTAGACCTCAATGTCCCGGCAAATAATCATGTTATTCGTCGAGGCCTCGAACAATGCGTTATTGATCGTCTTGTTGATGTCCGCCCTGTATCCGGAAGTCAGGAATTCAAAGGCTCTTGCGACCCTCTCGGGGGTCTTGAGCAATCCTTCCCGATTGGGGTCCTCGCCGAATTCCACAAGTAATTGGCGAACCAATTCGGCAACACGTTCCTGATCGTACTTCTCATTCATGTTTTGACCAACGCTCCCGGAGGGTCTCCGTGAACTCCATGTCAACGGTGACCCCCTCGTGTTCTTCGGTTTTGACAAGGTCCCGCAACGCCTTATCGAAGCCCGGTACCCCGAGATGGCCGTCCAACTCCAGGAGCGGCAGATAGAGGAACGGCCGCTCCAGGATATGCGGGTCGGGCACGATGAGGCCCTTCTCGTTGATAGTCTTGTCTTCGTACAATGCGATATCGAGGTCGATCGTCCTGGCCGCGTACTTGTCAGTCGATCTGACCCGGCCCAAGGCGCGCTCGATTTCACGAAGTATATCGTACTTCAATTCCTGGGGTGATGCCTCCGTCTCGAGCAGACAGGCTCCGTTAATGAAGTCGGCCTGTTCGGGGCGGTTCAAAGGACGGCTCCGGTAGAAGCGTGAGAGTGCGACCAGCCTGCAGGATGCAGCAAGCGCTTGCACCGCCCTGATGATGTTTGTCTTCGGATCGACGTTGGATCCTATGGTGATATAGGCTCTGGGCACGGCACTCTACTCGCGTTGACGGACAATTTCAACGGCCACGCTGCGTGCGAAGCGCAGCGCGCCCGGTTTATCCACCGTTACGGCAACACATTTCACTCGGGCATTCTCGAGACAGATACCAGCGATTTCCTGAGCAAGCCGTTCGAGCAGGCTGAAACTGGATTTCTCGACCATCGCGATCACCTGTTTCTTGATGGCTTTGTAGTCCACGGTGTCCGCAATATCATCGCTTTTGCATGCGGCACGGTAATCTGCCCACATAGTGATATTGATGATGACATCTTGCCTCTCGCGGCGTTCTTCGGGATAGATCCCGACGATGCACCGGCACATGAGGTCCCGGATATGTATCCTGTCATCTGCACTCTCAGCCATAGATGTTCCCTCGCATGTGGCGGCCCCCGTCCACATACAGCACCTGTCCCGTGACAAAAGTGGCGTTCAGCAGGTAACGCAGTGCGTCCATGACGTCCTCAACCTTGCCAAAGCGGTTAAGTGGATTGGTGTGGGCCAGTTCCTCCAGATACCGGATATCCTTCCCGGCCGGAGGCAGGATGAGACCGGGCGCAATAGCGTTCACCTGGATCGAGGGGGCGAGCTCCAGGGCCATCGTCCGGGTGATCGTGTGGAATAGGCGCTTGCTCAAATGATACGCGTAATGGGTGCGGTCATAGTCCATAACGCGGGTATCCAGGAAATTGATGATGTGCCCTGGCCGGCCCTGTCCCGCGAATGCACGCGCCAGCATGAACGCCGACAAGGCATTGGTGTTAATGTTCTCGAGGATCTGCTCGACCGAGCACTCGAGCATTGTAGATTCCTCAAAAATCGACGCGTTGTTGACGAGGATGTCAATCGGTCCGAACATTCCTGTCACTTCTTCGAAAAGCTTGGCAACACCGCGGGGATCTGACAGGTCTCCGCGCACCAGCCCGGCATTTACGCCGGATGCGCGCAACTCGCCCGCGAGGGCGGCGGCCGCTTCGCCCGAGGATCTGTAATGAATGCAGACATTCACGCCTTCTTCCGCAAGTACGCGGACACACGCGGCCCCCAGGCGCTTGGCGCCACCGGTTACGAGCGCCGCCGCGCCCTTCAGCATACCGTCTTCGCGCATGGCATGACTCCTGTGTTCTTCGCGGCAATACCCCTACAGAGACACCCGGGAACCTGCGGATATTTCCGTTCCAAACCGAAGTTCATCATCAACAGGGGGATGACCTGCCCTTCAAGAGATCATACAGAGCCTAACACCTTGCGGTGACGGCGGTCCAATGCTATGCGCTTAAGGGCTACTTCATTCGGGCATTTCAAATGGGTCTTGCGCCCTTGTCAGACACTTGCGAGTAAGGTTCTTGAGCTGTTTCCGGATCTCGGCGGCACTTGGTTCATCGAACAGATTCTTGAGCTGGTAGGGGTCCTGGCGGATGTCGAACAAGAAACCCTCGCCGCTCGGTTTGACGGCATAGGTGTAGCGCTTCGTGCGAATCCCCCGAAAGATCGGCGCGGGATGCTTGTTGCCTCCGGTAGCGTTGTCCTTGGAAATGTGCATGATAAACTGACATTCGGGGTCGGGGCCCGCACTTTCCTGCAAGGCGGCGCTGAAATCCTGCCCCTCGCAGGATTGGGGAATCTCGAGACCTGCCAAACCGCACAAAGTCGGCATGATATCGATGGAACCAAACAATGCCTCACTCTTGAGCCCCGGCGATACAACGCCCGGCCAGCGCACCAGAAATGGCACGTGAATGGACTCTTCATATGGCTGGCGTTTGCTTCCTAGTCCGTGCGACCCGAACATCGAGCCGTGGTCGGAAGTGTATACAACGATGGTATTCGGAGCGAGGCCCATCTCGTCGATGGTCTTGAGGACCCGGCCCAATTCCTCGTCAATCGCGGTGATATGGGCGTGGTAGCCTTGGTAATTGGGCCAATCGTTGCGTTTTGCAATGTCAGGCGCCTCCTCGGAAACGGCGCCGTTAGCCAGATTGACGTTCGGCCGGTAGGGCAACGAGCCCTCCGGATACAATGCCTTCTTGTCTTCGGGGGCGTCAGTAAAAGTCGAATGCGGCGGATTCCACGATACCATCAGAAAGAACGGCCTGGCATCCTCTCTGCTTTCGCGTATGAACTCGATGGCTTGATCGGTCATGAGCGTGGCGTTGTATCCTTTGGGGCGGACAGGGCCTCCGCTGGCAGGGTGGTATTCGGAGGTGTCATAGTGAGCACCGGTACCGGTCCAGATGAGGGACTTATCGAAACCAAAGGGTTCCGCGCGGGTTCCGCCCAGGTGCCATTTGCCGATATAGCCGGTGCGGTAGCCAGCCGACCGAAAAACCTTTCCGATGACGGGCTGCTCTGGGCTGAGGGGAATACTGTTGTCAATGACGCCTTGCTGGTACGGCCAGCGTCCGGTCATCAGAATGGCGCGGTAGGGAGAACAAACGGGGTAGTTGCTGATAGCGTGCGTGAACTGGGCGCCTTGTGCAGCCATAGCGGCCATGTGGGGCGTGCGGACCTCGGGCATCTCTGTAAACGACATGGATTGCCAGCGATGTTCATCGCTGAACAGGTAGATGAGGTTCGGGCGGGATGGCCGCTCCGCTGCTTTTGTTCTGAGGTGCGGAATCCCCACAAGCGTCAATCCTGCCGCCGCGTACGTGATGAAATCCCGCCGTTTCATAAGTTTACCCTTCCGAGTTGGTTTCCTGCGCTGGCGCGGTCTCTTCCTCGGGCGCCTCTTCACGTTGCTCTTCGGGTTGTTCCTGAGTCTGTGCGGGGGCATGCTCGGGCGCTTGGGCTGCCACTTCCAGCACATCCGAGGCCGGCATGATGATCATGACGGCATTGTCGCTCCCGCCGCCACCCATCATCCCCATCATCCCCATCATGCTGCTGCTCGAGGCGCGGATAGTGCGGAGGACCAGAATGCCAATGAGATTGCCGTCGAGGGTGAACACCGGCGCACCAAGAGAACTCTCGCTCATCCCGCCTCCAGCAGGCACGTAGAACGTCCGAGGCTTCTCGACAACCGCTTCGATACGGTCCAACAAGGCGCCATAGGCCCGGTTGGCCACGCGTCCCAGCCGGCTGATGGCCACGACAGGGTCAAGTTGGGCGGGGGCGCCCGATTTGGAAAGGTCCAGTGCGGCGAAAGGTTTATCCGTTTTTTGTTTTGGGCGCAGGAAGGCAAGATCCAAATCCTTGTCGCGCAGGACGATTTCAGCGGGGATTTCATCGCCGCCGGCTGTGAGGATGTCAACGCTCTTGATCTCGGTTTCCATCTTGAACCCCATTTCCTCGAGGTCCATCCCCATCATGTTACGCGAAGCGGAGGTGGGGTCGGTGGAAAACAGACTGACAACGGCCAGCCCGGAAGGGTTGATGACGGTACCCGTGATTTCCGACTTGCTTTCCTCGCTCTGCGAGCCGCTTCCCTGCATGGAATACCGGTTTTCGATCACCAGCTTGATGGTCACCACAGCATCCTTGTTATTTGCAACGAGGCTCCGGGCCATGTCGGCAAGTTCGTCGGAGCTTGCCGTTCCAGCAATCCAAAAACAACTCAGAACGGCGATTGTGAGCCCTCTCTGCAGTGACCTGAAATTCATGTCCGTTCTCCTTGGCGATGCGTTACGCGCGGTTTTGGGTTTCCTCAACAGAAACATCTCGAGAGATTCTCGTGATTCCGATCCTCTGCCGCCCCTCCGGGGCTATGAGCTGAGAGCGGGCGCATCCCAGGGCTGCGTCACGCGTTCCGCGTGCCTTGCCCTGGGGTATTTCCTGTCGTCCCTTCAGGACTTCGTATGAAACCCCGACTTGATTTATTTTCGGGCGACCCTTCGGGACTTCGGACGGGGAGGCGGTAGTGGCGTGGTGTACGGGCCACGCTGGAGGTTTCGATTCCCGCTCTGATCTTGTTTGTGTCATCCGCCAAATCCATGGTCTTGGGTCTTGCTCTTGAATCATGCCAGCGAGGGCGTTGGCTTTTTACGGGGGACGCTCTTTCGAGAACCCACCTGTCGGCGTATCAGATTCTACTGCCGCCCGCCCTCGGCCACGGGTCATCCGCCACTCTCCCACTGCGGCTCGAACTGCAGGAAAAGGGTATAAATGCCCCGTTGCACTTTGAAGATAATGGTCTTGGGCTTTTCGTCGGCGATCGATTTCATTCTCTGCTCAAACCATTCGACATCCACGACTTTTTCGCCGTTGACCTCAGCGATCAAGTCGGAAACGCCGAGCATGCCCAAGGCCGCCCAGCTTCCCGACTTGATTTCCTCCACGAGCACGCCCGTCTTGCTTTCTTCCCACTCTTCCCGTGCGCGGTCAAAGAAGGTTATATCGCGAACGGTGAACTCGAAGTTGTCATCGCGGTATTTCTTCATTTCGCGGTCGAGTTTTGGCGCCGGGACCAATTCGACGGCAACAGACATCTTTTCTCCGCCCCGCTTTATACCCAGCTCCGCCGAGGTCCCAACCTTATATTGCCGAATCAATACGGGAAGCTCCTCATAATCCTCGGGGGCGTTGGCCTCGAGTTCCACGCCATCGACCTCAAGAATCAGGTCACCCACTTGCAGCCCCGCTTTCTCGGCCGTGCTGCCGGAAAAGACGCGAGTGACGCGAAATCCCGTCAAGTTTTCGTCCCCCATGTTCTTTGCAATGTCTTTCGTGATCACTTGGGTTTCGACAGGAAGCCAGGCTTTCTTGACCTCGAGGCCCGGGTCCTTCAATTCCTGAATGCCGACGTCGATCACGGTAACCAACTGTTGTTCGCGTCGCTCGAATTGCACCAGCACCGGCGTGGGCTCCGTCTTGCCCTCTGTTATGTCCTGGGTGACCTTTTTCATATCCGGGACGTTCTTGACGGGCTGGCCTGCGATAGCGGTGATGACGTCCTTGTCCTCGATGGCGGGTTTCGCATCGCCGGATGGACCGCCCGGCCGGACCGACGTAACGATCACTCCGTCCTGGTTGTCGCGCCGCAGTTCTTTCGCGATGAGAAACGAAATATCCCGGACGGTAAGCCCCCACTGCTTCAATTCCGACTGTTTAGGGGAGGCTTCCTTGCGGTCGGTCGTTGTCATGGAAAAGGACTTTTCGTTGCCATCGCGCAGGACAATCGCTTCGACGGCTTCACCGATGGGCAGGTCTGCGACGAAACGGTTGAAGAGAGGCACCTGTTCGTCGAACTCGACGTCAACATCCTGGCCGGCCAACCGGAGCAGGTAGTCGCCCGCCTGCAGCCCGGCTTGGGCCGCAGGGGTATCCTTCATGACATTTGCGATGAGTGCACCGTGGTCCATCGGGCTGTACTTGAAACGCGGCTGGATGTCGAATCCGAGCCATGCCCGCTTTACCTGGCCCTGTTCGAGAAGCACCGAGGCGATCTGCTGGGCCAGCTCGCTGGGGATGGCGCCGCCAAGGCCGCCTACGCGGATCTCGTTGATCCCGACGATTTCACCCTGGAGGTTCACCAAGGGCCCGCCGCTGTTGCCGCCGTAGATCTGTGCATCGTGGCCCAGCCAAACGACAAATGAGCCCACGTCTTCCCCATCTTCGTCCATGCGCCGGAACGGGCCGAACCAGCGCGGCATGATCATCTCGGTATTGCTGATGATCCCGAGAGTTACCGATTGGGACAGGGCCATCGGGCTGCCCATGGCCAGCACGTCGTCCCCTACTTTGATTTGCGTCGAGTCGCCCCATTCCGCTATTGGGAACACTCGCGGCTCGTCGGGCTTGAGTTTCAGCAATGCGATATCCGAGAGGGGGTCTCGTCCCACCAGTTCCGCTTCGATCTTCTCCTTTGTCGAGAGCGTACAGACCATCCTTGTGGCATGGCCGGCGACATGATGATTCGTAACGACATGACCTTCGGGTGTAATGATCACGCCGCTGCCGGAGGATTCATACTTTACTTCGCGCCCTTCGTAATAGTCGGGCGTGACGACCTCGATGCGCACGAGCGCCGGCTTCACCCTTGCCACAGCGGCGTCTACGGAACTGCGCAAAGTTTCCGGTATCCCGGCCAAGGGGGCGGCGGCTTCCTGGGCTGCCGAAAGCGCCGCAGGCATCAAGACCAAGAACAGCAGCAGACTGAAGACGATTGGGAATTTCATGGGCTTTTCCTTAAACGGCTTTCGCACTTGGAATTACCTATGGAACCACGGCCGCGCCCCGGCATCATGCAATACCGCCTTGGGCAATCAGTCGGGGACGTGACGTATGCCCTACCGGCCGGAATCCATGGGCCGATTATGGTCAAGGCATGCGGACGTGTCAAGGGAAACGGCTGTATGCCCTTTCGGGGAGTCATATGTTGCTCAAGTGTTGAGGGCATACCCGTTTGGGGTACACGCGGATTCCTGTTGCCTAAACGATTTGTTGCGGCTAGACTGGCGTGCGGGAGGTTTGGATAAGATGCTCGAAACAGTTGACTTAAGGGCCCAACTCCCCAAGTCCGATTACAAGACGGCGATGGAACGGCTTGACCTGCGCCTGGCCCAATTGCAGCGCGATTTGTGGGGCGCCGGGGTCCCTGTCCTCGTGGTGTTTGAAGGGTGGGACGCTGCCGGCAAGGGCTTGGTGCTCGGGCGTATTCTGCAGGCATTCGACCCTCGGGGTTTCAAGGTCCACAACGTTGGCGCCCCGACAGAGCTTGCGCGTTGCTGGCCTCCCATGGGCCGGTACTGGAACATCACCCCCGCTGACGGCCAGATAGCCATCTACAACCACAGTTGGTACCGACAGGTCTTGAATGAGCGGGTGGAAGACGGCGTTTCCGCTCAGGCGCTTCAAGAGGCCAACGAACGCATCCGAGTGTTTGAGCGTCAATTGACCGACGACGACGCGGTCATCGTCAAATTCTTCCTGCACATTGACAAGAAGGAGCAGGCCAAACGTTTTCGCAGATTGCGGAAGGACCCCGCCTTCGCGTGGAAAGTCGGCAAAGCGGAGCAACGGCGTCACAAGCTGTACAACCGGTACGCGGAGGCGGTTGAAGATATGCTTCGTGAAACCTCCACCCCCTATGCGCCGTGGACTCTCGTGCCTTCGACGGATGATCGGTTCGCGTGTGTGACCGTGGCCGAAACACTGGCGGCAGCGTTTGACCGCGCGCTCGCGCTGAAGAAGCCGCACGTAGCTGCGAAGAAAAAGGTCCCGATGCGGCGGAGGCGTACGAGCCCTCTTGACAGGGTCGATATGACGGCGGTCCTGGACGACAAGAAGTACGGTGAGCGGGTGGATACTCTCCAAGAGGAACTCCGCCGGCTTCAACACCTCTGTTACCGTGAACGCGTGCCCGTGGTTATGGTGTATGAGGGATGGGACGCTGCCGGGAAGGGCGGCAACATCCGGCGGCTCTTGGGGGAGCTGGATCCACGGGGCTACGAGGTGGTGCCTGTCGGCGCGCCAACGGGCGACGAAAAGACCCATCACTACCTCTGGCGTTTCTGGCGGGCCCTTCCCAAAGCAGGACACTTTACGGTTTTCGACAGGAGCTGGTACGGACGGGTTCTGGTGGAACGGGTCGAAGGTTTTGCAACCCGCGACGAATGGAGCAGGGCCTACAGGGAAATCAACGAGTTCGAGGAGCAACTGGCCGAATACGGCACGGTCGTGGTCAAGTTCTGGATTCACATATCAAAAGAAGAACAATTGGCACGATTCGAGGCCCGTCAGAATACTCCGCACAAGCGCTGGAAGATTACCGACGAGGACTGGCGCAACCGGAAACGCTGGGATGACTATTGGATCGCTGTCTCCGACATGATCGAGCAGACATCAACGCTCCAGGCGCCGTGGACCATCATCGCGGGCAACGACAAGCGTTATGCGCGGATGCAGGCACTCGAGACGGTCGCCGCCCGCATTTCAGACCGGTTGAAAGGTAAGAAATAGGCCAGGAAATTCAGTCTCTCGGTTCCACGGTGCTCAGATTCGCAGGTCGCTGTGCTCTCTGTCTCCTCCGAGCAAGGTGATGGCATCGCGGCTGTGCCCGGCGGAAAGCAGGGGATCGATGACGTCGGCGCGAAGGTCGGGGACATAGTAGTCGAGGAATTCACCGTGGCCCTCGACGGAAAACGCCTCGTATTGTCCTGGCACCAGAACAGCCTCAGCGGCCTTCAGGACATGTGTTTCCCGTTTCACGCCGACGGCGAGAAGGCCAGACTTAGCCAAGAGGATGTGAAAGGAATCACCGCGCGTATCTCTTTGGTAGCGGCCCCGGCAGGTGACCAGGTCGGACGCGAAGTAACGGCAGGCCGCCAGGATCGTTCGCTGTGCGCTATCCTGGCCGGGGCAGGCAAGCGGGGCTGCTTCGCCGCCGTACGACGAACCGAAGGAAATGGCCGCGAGAGCTTTTTCGAGATGCAGTTCGCGGGGTTTCCCGTTGGTTCCGAGCCTTCCCCAATCATAGATGCGGTAAGTCAGATGGCTGTTCTGCTGGATTTCGGCCAGTACGATGCCTCCGCCGATAGCGTGAACGGTTCCGGCGGACACAAAAGCCGTTGTCCCCTCGCACACGGGGAATCTTCTGAGGAGTCTTTCGGGCGAGCCGTTGCGGACTGCCTCCGTGAAGGCGTGCCTGTTTGTGCCCGGGTGCAGGCCGCAGATCAATTCGCTTCCGGGTTCCGCGTGAAGGACGTGCCACATTTCCGTCTTGCCGGTTTCCGGTTCCCGCAGCCGCTGGGCGCAATCATCGTCGGGATGCACTTGCAGCGACAGGTCCTCCGCGGAGTCCAGCATTTTAAGCAGGAGTGGAAAACGGCCGCCCGGGGTAAGCCGTGCTTGTGTCCCAAGCAGCGCCAGACGGTCTATGCGCAGAAGGTCCTGCACCGTCTTGCCCTTCAGAGGGCCCTGGGAGATGCTGGTTTCGTGGCCCGGATGATCGGAAAGCAGCCAGGCTTCTCCGATCCGGATGTTTTCCGGCACGGGCTTCTTGTAGAGGGTCCTGAGCTTGTGGCCGCCCCAAACGCGTTCGTAATAGCGCTCCTCGAAATGCAGGACATCCCATTCTTCGCGGCCCATTGATCCTTGCGCCTCCCTTACCTGTGAAAGTCAGTCATCAGACTGCGCGAAAGCATAAGATACCATCTTCATATTCGGAAACAACCCTACCCTCTTCTTCCAGGATCTCAAGATGGCCGGCGGCGGAGGATAGACCCAGGAAGGTGAACTTGGCATCCATGCGAGGGAATAGCTGGCGCGCAACCTCGTACACGGATAAGCGCCGGCCGCCGAGAATCTCGAGAACGCGCTGGTTCCGTTTGTGTTGGCGTTCCAGGAGGCTTTCGATGACCGCGCGATGATTCCGAATGGGTTCGCCATGCCCGGGGTAGCACACGTCGAGGTCCAGGGCATGGGTCTTGCGCAAGGATTCCCGGTACTGCACGAGGCTCTTGACGCGGGGTTGGCCGGCTCTTGGACGGCGCAGCAAGGGATTGGGAGTTATCCGGGGAAGGAGGTGATCTCCAGTAAACGCAATCCGGTGTGCATTGTCGACGAAGAGCATATCAAGCGCGGAATGCCCGGGCACGTGGCAGGCAGTGTGCGGCCCAATCACTTCGCCGTCTTCAAGGCCCTTGTCAACAGTGGCGTCTGTGGCGAATTCTCGGAAACTGTGTTGTTCGCCGGCTGCTTTGTGGGCCACGTCGTCTGGTGCGCCCAGTTCACGCATGATCTGCAAGCCGAAGCGGCGGGCTTTCTCGTGTTGGTCTTCGGAATTCAGACTGCGGTGCGCGGCCCAGGGATGGGCGTAGACCGTGAAGTCCGCATAGTCACGCAACCGGCCCAGGAGCCCTACGTGGTCGATATGCGTGTGGGTCAACAGGACCTGCTCGAGGTCGCTCAACGCGAGCCCCTCGTTCTTGAATGCGGCCTTGAGAACCTCGAACGCTTCGCCGGTGTTCAGGCCGGCGTCGACGAGCGTAACGGGGTCCGATGCCAGGAGGAACACGTTCACCGATCCCACAGGCAGGGGGGTGGGAATGGATATGGGGACAATTCGGGCACGGCTCATCGTTGGCTCAGGGCGGCCATGTAGGCATCGTAGCTGCGCTTCATTTGAGCGACCGAATCGCCGCCGAACTGCTGGATGAAGAACTGCGCGAGGACGATCGCGATGGCATGTTCCGCAATCAGCGCCAACGCAGGCACGGCGCAGGTATCGCTTCGCTCGACCAGTGCCTTGTCTGCCAGCTTTGTCTCGATATTCACGCTGCGCAGGGGGCGCATGAGTGTCGAGATGGGTTTCTTGACAATGCGGACAAGCAACTCTTCGCCCGACGTCATCCCCCCTTCCGTTCCGCCCAGATTGTTCGATGTGCGCACGTAGTAGCTGCCGCCTTTGGGGGTATTCGACCGGACAATCTCGTCATGGTACCGGCTGCCGCGCAAGTGTGCGCCGCGGAAGCCGATGCCCACTTCCACGCCCTTGACGGCCTGGATGCTCATGAGGGCCTGGGCAATCGCGCCATCCAGCTTGCGCTCCGCCTGCGTGTGGCTTCCCAGTCCGACCGGAAGCCCCCATGCGCGAACCTCAACGACGCCTCCGAGCGAATCCTTATCCCGCTTGGCTTGCTTGATGGCGTCGCGCATGCGCGCAGCGGCCTCGGGCTCGGCGCAGCGCACGTCAGACGCCATCGACCGTTCGCGCAGTTCGCCGGAGGGAATGCCATCCGTGTTGGCGGCCGCTTCGCCGATTTGAACAACGTGCCCAACCATGTCAATACCGAACTCGGCAAGAAGTTTTCGGCAGACCGCGCCCGCCGCGACCCGGGCCGCCGTCTCCCGTGCGCTGGCGCGCTCGAGTACGTTCCGGCAGTCGTCGTGCTCATACTTGAGAGCGCCTGCGAGGTCAGCGTGGCTGGGTCTTGGGCATACGACTTTCTTGGCGCGTTCCCCGGACGGCGGATTCCAGGGGTCCATGGCGCTTTCCCAGTTCTTGAAGTCGCGATTCCATACTGCCAGAAGAACCGGGCTACCCAAGGTGACGCCGCCTCGAATTCCGGCAAGCACGTCGACCTCGTCTTTTTCGATGCGCTGGCGTCCGCCGCGTCCGTATCCTTTCTGTCTTTCCGCCAACCAGAAATTGATATCGTCGGCTCTGATATGAAGGCCGGCAGGGAAACCGTCCAGAAGACAGAAAATGCCTCGCCCGTGGGATTCGCCTGCCGAATAGTACCGAAGCACGATGTCGTCCCTTCGCCTCAGTTCGCGCTACAGCGTAGGCTGCGCGATTAGTGTGTTGAAATAGAAGTCGATAATGGCGGAGCCCGCCAGCATCACGACCACGCCGGCGAGGGCCAGATAGGGCCCGAAGGGAAGGTAATGGCCGAGCACGGGCTTGTCAGTCTTGCCCTTCTCGGTTTTCTCATCCCCTGGCGCGGGCACTTTCTGCAGTTTGCCCGCAAGGATCAAGACGATTCCGACGAAACTGCCAATGAATGACGCGATGATGATGATCAGGACAGCGCCGTACAAGCCGAAGAAGGCGCCGAGCATGGCGATCAGTTTCACGTCGCCGAAACCCATGCCGGGCTTCTTTAGAAGCAGCAATGCGCCCTTGTCGAGCGCGAAGAGGATTACCCCGCCAACCAGGGCGCCGACAAGGGAATTGACTACGGGCAACTCGAACGGTCCCATAACCGACAATCCGCTTCTGGGATACAGCATGAACAACACGGAACAGGCAATACCGATGGGAATTCCCGGAAGGCTGACCTCATCGGGAATGGTCCCGTCGGTGAAGTCGACGAACGTGGCCAGTACCAGGGCGGCCGAGAGCAGCATGTAGATCGGGGTGGCTATCGCGATGCCAAAACGCCAGAACACGAGCAGGAAAAGCACGCCCGTGACGGCCTCTACCAGCGGATATTGCCAACTGATTGGCTGGCTGCAGTGGCGGCACTTGGCGCCAAGCACCAGCCAGCTCACGATAGGGATGTTGTCGTACCAAGCGATAGGATTGTCGCATTTCGGGCATTTCGAGCGCGGCTTAACGATCGACAGCCCTCGGGGCAGCCGGTATACGCACACGTTCAGGAAACTCCCGATCATGCTTCCCAAAACAAACGAGAATACAGCCAGAAGAGCGTTCAGGGCCTGCAAGTTACCGTCCATTTATTCCCCACTTACTACAAGTTCAGAGATTAACAGCGATGGGGCGCCACACGACCCCATGAACCGCAGATCATTGCCCACGGCGGCCACCGCTTTCAAGAGCGGCCGTATATTGCCCGCTATGGTCACCCCACGTACGGGCCGGGTGAGTTCGCCGCCCGCAATCAACATCCCCGACGCGCCGAAGCTGAAATCGCCCGAGATGGGGTCCGCGGTGTGCACGCCCATGGCTTCCGTTACGAAGAGACCGTTGCAGGCCATGGAAAACAAATCCTCTTGTGCTTCTGGGCCAGGGACAATAAACAGGTTCGTTGGTCCTACCACGGGGGGGCTACTGTAGCCGCGCGACGCATTCGCTGTGGTGTGCTCGCCCATCTCGTTCGCGGACTGGAGGTTGTGGAGATAGCCGGCAAGCCGGCCATTGTCGAGCAATACGGTCCGCTGGGCGGGTGTCCCTTCGCCATCAAAAGGAGCGCGGTTGATCCCGTCCGGATGATCGTTCTGGTCAACAACGGAGAGGAGTTCCGAGCCCACCATCTCGCCCGTTTGTCCCACAAAGAACGACTTTCCCTTCAGGACATTGTCTGCGCGAAACGCCGAACTCAGGACCTGCAAGAACTGTGTGGCCACTGCGTAATCAAGCACGACTGGCATCCGGCCGGTTGCGCATGGCTTGCCCCCGAGCCTGCGTGCGGCGTCTCGTGCGCAGGTTTCCGCCACCCATTGCATCCTGAGACCCTCGAAGGCGCTCGCAAAATCAAATTCCCACCCCCGCTCGGAGTCGGCGCCCGATTGCGCGGCCACCGCCACGACGGAGCAGCTGAAATAGGCGTTACGATAGCGGCGCCGGACGCCTGCCGAGTTCAGCAGGCTGAAATCGACCAACGTATCGCTGTAACTGGCCTGTTCGACTTGTTCAATGCGTTTGTCGGCGCTGAGAGTAGCCTTTTCCAGGTCTTTGGTGAACGCTATCTTGGCGCGGATGGAAACAGCGCAGGGGTCTTGTTGCGACCAGTCTTCATCGAATGCGCCCGCTTCCTGACAGATGCCCGCGTACGGTTCGGGATCGTTGGCGGCGGCGTTTTCCCAGGCATTGCGGATGGTTGTCTCGAGCGTCTCCCCAGGCGATGTGGTATAGGCGAAACCCATACGCTTATCGGCGGTAAAGAGGCGGATACCAAGACCGCATGACGTAGACGAGGCAAGGGTTTCGAGCTCGCCCCTCGATACCTCGAGCTCGAGGCTCCGGCTCGTTGCCATGACCGCCTCGGCCTCAAGAGCGCCGCAGCCACGGGCGTATTCAAGGGCATGGGCCAGTTGGTTCTCGTTCACGGGCGTCCTCGAATTCGTTACGTATGTTTTACTGCCTTGGCAAGAGATTCCGCAAACGCCCCCACGCGTGCGGCGGTTTCCGGTGAGTCCCCCAGTTCGCCGATCATGCGCACAATGGCGCTGCCGACAATGACGCCGTCGGCGTAGCGCGCAATCTCGGCGGCGTGTTCCGGTTTCGAAATGCCAAAACCGACCGCCACCGGCTTGTCCGTGTGTCGCTTGATCCGGGAGACCATCTCCCGAGCGTCCTGTTCCACCTGGGCGCGTTCGCCGGTGACGCCGGTGCGGGAAACGTAGTAGACGAACCCCGTGCACTGCCTTGACACCGTCTTGATGCGCGTATCGGTGCTGGTTGGCGCCAGGAGGAAGATGGTGGCAATGTCCTGGGAATCGAGAGAAGCCTTGTACTCGCCTGCTTCCTCAGGGGGCAAATCGACGCAGAGCACGCCATCCACGCCCGCATCGCGGCAATCCGGTCCAAAGCGCTCAATTCCATAGGAATGGACAGGATTGAAGTAGGTGAACAATACGGCTGGGATCTGGGTGCGTTCGCGCAGTTTCTTCACCATGCCGATCACGTCTCGCAGCGAGGTGCCATGCCGCAGCGCACGCATGGCCGCTTCCTGGTTGACCACGCCGTCGGCCAGCGGATCCGAGAAAGGGATGCCCAGTTCGATGAGGTCAGCGCCGGCCTCTTCGAGGGCCACGACGATTTCCGCGGTCCGTTCGAGCGTAGGGTCGCCCGCCGCGATGTACGGGATGAAGGCCTTCTGGCCGGCCGCCCGCAATTCCTGAAAACGTGCTTCGATACGGTTCACTGGAATTTCTCTCCTGGCAGCAGGAATTTTGCCGCCTGCTGGACATCCTTATCTCCCCTGCCAGACATGTTGATGATCACGATCTGGTCGTCAGCGAGCTTGGGGACCAGCTTCTGTGCGTAGGCCACCGCGTGCGCGCTCTCGAGGGCAGGGATAATGCCTTCGAGTTCACTGGTGAACTTGAAAGCCGCCAAGGCTTCGTCATCGCTGGCGCTCACGTATTCGACGCGTCCTTCGCTCCGCAGGAAGGCGTGCTCGGGGCCCACGCTCGCGTAGTCAAGGCCCGCCGACACACTGTGGGTGCCGAGGATTTGCCCGTTGTCGTCCTGAAGCACATAGCTCATCGCTCCCTGGAGAGTGCCAAGCCTGCCGCCGGCAAACCGGGCGGCGTGTTTGCCGGTCTCGATCCCGAGGCCAGCGGCCTCGACGCCAATCATGCGTATGTCTTTCTCCCGTATGAACTCAAAGAACAATCCGAGGGCGTTGCTGCCGCCTCCCACGCATGCAAGAAGGACATCCGGAAGCCGGCCCTCCTGTTCAAGAATCTGGCGCCGCGTCTCCTCACCGATGATCTTCTGGAATTCCCGGCAGATGAGCGGAAACGGGTGCGGGCCATGGACGGTTCCCAGCACGTAATGCGTGTTGCGGACGTTGGTGACCCAGTCGCGGAGGGCTTCGTTGATGGCGTCCTTGAGAGTTTTCGAGCCCGATGAAACTGGATTAACCTTCGCGCCGAGGAGGCGCATGCGAAAGACGTTGAGTTTCTGGCGCTCGATGTCTTCCGTACCCATGTAGATCTCGCATTCGAGGCCGAGTTGTGCCGCGGCCGTAGCCGTCGCGACGCCGTGCTGGCCTGCGCCGGTTTCCGCGATGATGCGGGTCTTGCCCATGCGTTTTGCGAGGAGCACCTGGCCCAGGGCGTTGTTGATCTTGTGCGCGCCGGTGTGAGCGAGGTCCTCGCGCTTGAAATACACTTTTGCCCCGCCGAGGTGCTGCGTCAGGCGCTGGGCAAAATACAGAGGCGTTGGCCGCCCGATGTAATCGCGGCGGTACACGTTCAACGTGGCCTGAAATTCGGGGTCGTTGGCGGATTTGCGGAACGCGTCCTCAAGTTCGTCGAGAGCATACATGAGGGTCTCGGGGACATACTTCCCGCCATAGGCCCCGAAGCGCCCTTTGGCATCAGGATACGGATAGGGCTGATTTCGCGTTGCGGATGAATTGACGGATTCGCTCATGGTCCTTCTTTCCCGGTGATGCTTCCACTCCCCCCGACGTGTCCACGGCGTATGGCCGCACGATTCTTACGGCTTCCCCTACGTTTTCAGGCGTCAATCCTCCAGCCAGAATAACTGGCTTCTCCAGGGTCGCGGCCGCCCGGGCGGCTGCCTCCCAATCACACGTTGCGCCAGTGCCGCCATGGGCTCCGTGAGCATCAGCATCCAGCACGTACGCCCGGACCGGATGGGCAATCATCCCTTCGCTCTTGAAGCCGGGGCCCACGTGAAAGACTTTCAATGCACGGTCCGCTATGGCCCGGTAGTCCTCGGGAGCTTCTTCTCCGCACAACTGAACCATGTGAGCGAAGGACAAGTACTCCCGCAGTTGGCTTATTGGCGCGTTCACGCAGACCGCCACCCCTGTCACAAACGGAGGCAGCTGGGCAATGATCGCCGCCGCCTGCTTCGGGTCGATGTAGCGGTTGCGTTTGCGCGCTTCCTCTGCAAAAACGAAGCCGAGCGCGTCCGCTCCGGCCTCGCACGCCGCGATGGCGTCGTCGAGATTCGTGATGCCGCAAATCTTAACTTTGGTCACGGCCCAGAAGTTCCCGAATTTTTTGCGCGACGTTGTCACTGGTTATCAGACACTCGCCCACCAGAATAGCGTCGATTCCTCCGTCTTCCAAGAGTTGTACATGTTCCCGGGTGTGAATTCCGCTTTCGCTAACCAGTACATGGCCGCCCGGCACGTAGCGCTTCAGTTCCAAGGTTCTGTTCAGGGAGACCTCGAAGGTAGCGAGATCTCTATTGTTGATGCCGAGGATATGCGCACCGGATTTCATGGCGCGCTCGATTTCCTGGGCATCATGGGTTTCCACCAGGGCGTCCATCCTCAGGTCCGCGGTCAAAGCCAGATAGTCCCCCAGTTGTTCGTCGGAGAGTACGCGGGCAATCAGCAGGACCGCATCAGCTTCGGCGGCCCGGGCCTCATAGATCTGGTACTCGTCAACGATGAACTCTTTGCGCAGGCACGGCACTTTGACATGCCGCCGAACCGCCGTCAAATCCCTGAGACTTCCCTGAAAGTACTTCGTGTCGGTCAAAATGGAGATTGCGCTGGCCCCTGACCGTTCGTAGAGTCCGCCCATGTCCACAGGATCGAGATTCGCGCGCAGTACGCCTTTGCTGGGAGACGCCTTCTTCACTTCAGCGATGAGGCTGATGCCTGGAGTCCTCAGGGCCGCACGGAAGTCCCGGGCCGGGGAGATTTCGGCGATGCGCTGTTTAAGGGCACTCAGCGGGACCGATTTTTTGCTGGTTTCAACCTCGGTTCGTTTATGCGCACAGATCTCGTCAAGAATCATTGGAAGCCTTTATTAACGCGTCCAGCGTTCGAAGGGCTGCTCCGGAGTCGATGGATTCGCGGGCAACCTTCAAGGCAGCTGGCCAATCGAGTGAATCGTTTCCTGCCCGTATCCCGGCGGCGGCATTTAACAAGACGACGTCCCGGCGCGGGCCGGGCGTTCCCTCCAACACGGACCGGAGAAGCGCCGCATTCTCGACAGGGCTTCCGCCCGCAAGGGCGCTCCGCGGGACCGATGCGAATCCCATGTCCTCAGGTGTTATTTCATACAAATTCACTTGGCCCTGTGAGGCTTCTGCGATACGTGTCGGGCCGGATAAAGATATCTCATCGAGGCCGTCGTTGCCCGCTGAGACAAACGCGTGATGTGCCCCGAGATTTGTCAATACATGCGCCAAAGGTTCGACCAACGCCGCGTCAAAAACGCCTACAGACAGCCCCGTGGCCCGGGCTGGATTGGTCAACGGCCCCAGGACGTTGAAAACGGTACGGGTAGCACGCAGTTCCGAACGTATGGGCGCGACATGCTTCATGGCCGTGTGCAGCGAGCGGGCGAACAGGAACCCGATACCCACCTCATCGATACACCGCGCGACCCGTTCAGGGGGGGCATCAAGGTTGACTCCGAGAGCCTCAAGAACATCGGCGCTGCCACACCTGCTGGTTGCGCTGCGGTTGCCGTGTTTCGCGACGGCGATTCCCGCTCCCGCCGCCACAAACGCTGAAGTGGTGGAGATATTGAAGCTGCCGGAATGATCCCCGCCGGTGCCGACGATGTCTATCAGAGGCTGGCGTTTGGGGAGAACCGGGACCGCCATGTCGCGCATGACCTCCGCGAATCCCGTGATTTCTTCAATGGTCTCGCCCTTGACGCGGAACCCCATGAGCAAGGCGGAAATCTTGACCGGGCTTGCCTCACCCGACATAAGCACGCGCATGGTCTGCGCGGCCTGTTCTCTCGTAAGGTCTTTGCGTTGGCTGATTAAGGAGATGACTTCATCCAGCATCACCGGAACCTGTAGATTCTCTGGTTAATTGTGTGCAAACTTCGACCTCCCGCCAAGCGGGGCAACTCTAGCAACCGGCCAAAAACAAAGTCAAGGGTTGCCATTCCGGAAATCTCTCATAAACCTATATGAGAAGCCACGTTGCCAGACTGAGAAAAATCAGGAAACCGCACATATCGGTCAGACTGGTCAAGATGGGGGGCGCAGCCAGTGCAGGGTCTATGCCCAACGTCCGCAGCATCAACGGGACTACCCCGCCAATGCAGAGTGCGAACACGCTGTTGAACGCCAGCGCACCGCCAGCTACAAGACCGATGATCGGCCCTTTGTGGAGCAAGAGGGCTACTGCGGACAAGAATATGCCCAGCAATACGCCGTTGATGAGCCCCACCTGGACCTCCTTAAGCAGGACCCGTTTCCAGTCCTCGGGTCTTGTGATGCCCAATGCCAGTTCGCGAATGCTGACTCCCACGGCTTGATTCCCCGAACAGCCGCTCATGTTGCCGATGATAGGGATGAAGAACGCCAACGTCGTCATTTGGCCTATGGTCGTCTCGAAATGCAGGATAACGCTCGCAGCAATCGCGCTGAGCACCAGATTGAAACTAAGCACGGACATGCGCCGGACTGCACGCGGCAATACGGGCATAGACCGGAGTTCGTCGCCCCCGATGATACCGCTGAAGCTGTTCAGGGCATCCGCGGCGATTTCGCCAAGGGCTTCTTCGACGTCCGACTGCTGCGCGACCCCAACCAGACGCCCTTCTTTGTCGGTGACAGGGATGCCGATGAACGGGTAGCGGTCGAATATCTGTTCGAGTTCGTCGAGTGACGTATCGACAAGCACGTATAGAGGATTCGTAATCATTACGTTCACGAGGTCTTTGTCAGGCTTGGACAGAATAAGGTTTCGGAGGGGGATCACGCCCACGAGTGAATATTTCTCATTGACCACATAAATATACTGAATGTTGAGGTCTGAATAGGCCTCAACATGCTTATGCAGGTCTTCCAGAACTTCGGCGATCGTGGTGTTCATGTCGTACGCCAGGAACTCGGTGATCATGATGCCGCCGGCTGTGTCTGCCTCGTAGGCCAGCAATCTTCGTGCGTTCGCGGCCTCTTGAGGGTCCATCTGCGCCAGAATGGCCTCTGCATCGTCCTCGTGGAGCTCCTGCAGGAGGTCGGCTCGTACGTCGCTCTCCATCTCGTCGACGATAAGCGCGGCCTTTTCGACCGGCAGGTCCTCGATAATGTCGGCGCCCTGTATTTCCGGCAGTTCTTCGATGAGGTCCGCGGCGTCTTCCGGTTCGAGGAGTGTCAGCACCCCTGCCTGGGTTTCCTCATCCAGGCGGGAGATCGCGCGGGCAACCTCGGCCGGGTTCAGTTTCTGGAGATAATCGTCGAGGTATTCTGCGTCCTGTGCGGCGACGATGTCCTCGATCTCTTCCCAGGGCTCTTTCATAATCTCGTCAGGCATAGCCGATATCCTTTGAGCATGTTCATGGACCCGGGCCCCAGCATCCCAAACAGGCAGGCCGAAAATGACACGCGAAAGCCCTGAGCTTCGCGGGAGGCGGTCTTTCG
Organism: Candidatus Hydrogenedentota bacterium; assembly: GCA_035416745.1. Taxonomy (NCBI): domain Bacteria; kingdom Pseudomonadati; phylum Candidatus Hydrogenedentota; species Candidatus Hydrogenedentota bacterium. Next base: position 38,559 of record DAOLNV010000005.1, read on the forward strand.
CATCCGGGGAATCTGTTTAATGCGCGATAGTAGCATAATCTGCCGATCTGCGCAAAAGGGGGACTCCGTACGCATGTCATCTCAGAGGGCCTTCCGGTGGCCCCCGGCTTTTTTTGCTTGCGATAGGAAAGTGAAACGGATTACCTTATGGGCTCTTTGGCACATTGACGGTACAAAGCAACTTCTTGCACAAGGCTTGGGGCATCCCGATCGGCCGGACAGAGCCCCCACACCGCCCAAAAGGAGAGAGCATGAGTCTGAATTTGGGGCACTTTTTGCTGTTGACCGCCCGGGAAAAACCAGACAAGATCGCGGTGATCCTCGACGATTACCGCTTCACGTACCAGGAGATTGCCGCATACGCGAAGCGCATTGCGAATATCGTGCAGGACCATGGGGTGCGGCCTGGCGACAAGGTCGCCATGATGATCTCCAATACGCCGCATTTTCCCGCAGTCTATTTTGGCATTCTTTTGGCAGGGGGCGTCGTTGTTCCGATCAACTGTCACCTGAAAAGCCACGAAATCTGCTATCACTTGGAGGATTCCGAGGCCAAAGTGTTCTTCACGTGGGTGGGCTTTCTGGACGAATCCGTCAAGGCGATGAAAGAGGCGTCAACATGCCAGCATCTGCTGGTCATCAGCTATCCCGACGATTTCGAGAAGCCCGAGCAAGGCGAATCGTTCAACAGACTTCTCCGCGACGCCTCGCCGGAGTTCGATATGGTGGAGACGATGCCCGACGACACTGCGGTGATCCTCTACACGTCTGGCACAACGGGCCACCCCAAGGGGGCTGAACTGACGCATTTCAATATGTTCTTCAACGCCTTCTACACGCGAGAATACATTCTGCACGCAAAGGCTGAGGACGTTTCGCTCGCCGTTCTTCCCTTGTACCACTCTTTCGGGCAGACCTGCGTGCAGAACGCAATACTCATGGCTGGCGGAACGATGACCATGGTCCCGCGCTTTGAAGCAGAGCGGGTTCTCGACGTGGTTCAGCGCGATCGGGTGAGCATATTGGCCATGGTGCCCACCATGTATTTCTGGCTCTTGCATGAAAAGGACAACGGAGAATACGACCTTTCATCTGTGCGCATGGCCGTATCCGGCGGTTCGGCGTTGCCGGTCGAACTCTTGAAGCGCTTTGAGAAGGAATTCGGCGTTCGCATACTCGAGGGTTACGGCCTTTCGGAGACGAGTCCGGTAGCTTCTTTCAACATTATCGAACGGCCGAGCAAACCGGGCTCCATTGGTTTGCCGGTTTGGGGTTGCGAGATGCGCATCATGCGCGGAGACGGCACATTCGCCGGTGTGGGAGAGGTGGGAGAAATCGTTATGCGCGGACATAACGTGATGAAGGGATATTACAAGAAAGGGCTTGCTACCGAGGAGGTTTTCGCGGACGGCTGGTTTCATACCGGGGACTTGGCGCGCATGGACGAGGACGGCTACTTTTTCATCGTTGACCGGATAAAGGACTTGATTATCCGCAGCGGCATGAACATTTATCCGCGTGAAGTGGAAGAGACGCTATACGGGCATCCTGCCGTTCTCGAAGCGGCTGTTGTGGGCATTCCGGACGAGGCGCGGGGTGAGGAGGTCAAGGCATTCGTGGCCGTAAAGCCCAATGCCGCGGTCTCAGAAGACGAACTCAAAGAATACTGCTTCGAGCGCATGGCCCGGTTCAAGTGCCCGAAGTCCATTGAACTCGTGGCGAGTCTGCCCAAAGGCCCTACGGGCAAGATACTCAAGCGAGAGCTCCGCGGCCTCGCTTCCTCCCAACCTTCGGCTTGATTACTGCGACTGCGCTGGCCTCTGTTCGCGCAATTTCGCACGATTTCGGAGGTGCGCCCCAAGCCTTCTGTTTGCTATACTTGAATGAAGTGTCCAAACCAATTAATCTGCGGGATTTCAGAATGAGCGACATGGAGACGCCTCCTGAGGAGCATATCCTGGAACGCATCAATGCTCCTACGGACCTGAAAGCGCTGACAATTGATGAGCTGAAGAGGCTGGCTCAGGAAATACGCGAGGTAATCCTGGCGAATGCTTCGGAGCACGGGGGCCACCTTGCCCCGCATCTGGGTGTCGTGGAGCTAACGCTGGCCATCCATTATGTTTTTGACACGGCTCAGGACCGCCTCATCTGGGACGTCGGTCATCAAACCTATACGCATAAACTTGTTACAGGCCGCCGCGAGCGATTCCATACCATACGCAGGAAGGGCGGGCTGAGCGGTTATCCGCGCAGGGATGAGAGCCCGTACGATGCGTTTGGGGTGGGCCACAGCTCGACATCCATTTCGGCGGCCCTGGGAATGGCAGTCGCGCGCGATCGACAGAACCAGAAATTCAAAGTCATTGCAGTAATCGGCGATGGCGCCATGACGGGCGGCATGGCATTCGAGGGATTGGCTCACGCAGGCCACGTCGCTACAGACCTGCTGGTGATTCTCAACGATAACAGGATGTCGATTGCGCCGAACGTCGGCGGCTTGTCCTCGTACTTGAGCCGGCTTATCACCGCGGGGGTTTATAATCGCGCGCGCGAAGACATAGGCTCGTTCGTCAAACGGATGCTCGGTCCGCAATTCACGAAAGCCGCGCACAAACTCGAGCATTCCGTGAAGGGTTTGATTACTCCCGGCTCGCTTTTTCAAGAACTCGGGTTCAGGTACATAGGGCCTGCCGACGGTCATGATCTTGACACCCTGGTAGGGCTCCTTTCGAACATCAAGGACTTTCGCGGCCCCGTCCTGTTCCACTGTGTTACTCAAAAAGGCAAGGGCTACCCGTTTGCTGAAGAAGACCCCCTGAAATACCATGGGGTTCGGGCTTTTGATCTCGAGACCGGGCAGTTCCGGCCTTCCGCTGGTGACGCCAGGAAGGTGCGGGTCCGTTCATTCACCGAAGCGTTTGCGGAAACCTTGATCGAGGAAGCCCACAAAGACAGTCGTATCGTAGGCATTACGGCGGCTATGCCTACGGGGACGGGGCTGAGTGAATTTCAAAAGGTCTTTCCGGACCGCGTCTTTGACGTAGGCATTTGCGAGCAGCATGCGGTCACGTTCGCGGCGGGCCTTGCCGCGGAGGGCCAAAAGCCGGTCTGTGCGATTTATTCGACGTTTTTCCAGCGGTGTTTCGACCAGTTTGTCCACGATGTATGTCTGCAAAAGCTTCCCGTGGTGTTTGCCCTGGATCGTGCGGGAGCCGTCGGGGAGGATAGCCCGACCCAGCAGGGGGCTTTCGATATTTCCTTCTTGCGGTGCGTTCCGGACATCGCACTTCTTGTGCCCCGTGACGACCTCGACCTGGCGGCCATGCTGCGGTGGGCGCTCCAGCAGCAACGGCCCGTCGTCTTACGATTTGCCCGCGGGCAGGCGCCCGCCATCGGTGCGCCGGGCGAACGGGATATTTCGAAGGGGGAGATTCTGCGGGACGGCAAGGATGCTACCATCCTCGCCGTCGGCCCGATTGTTGGCGCGTGCCTGGGAGCAGCCGAAAAGCTTGCCGCCGCGGGGCTGTCCGTAGGCGTAGCAGATGCGCGATGGGTCAAACCCCTCGACGCCGATCTCCTCACGAAGTTGGCGGACTTACCCATCATCACGGTCGAAGAGAACACCATCGAAGGCGGGTTCGGCTCCGCGGTCATGGAGTTCTTTGAAGAGCGCAGACCTGCCAGCGACGTCCGGATTCACCGGCTCGGGTTTCCTGACCGGTTCATAGAGCACGCCACACGGGATGAACAGCTCGAAGAGACCGGGCTGAGCGCGGAATCGATTTGCCGGACCGCCTGTGCCTTTCTCGGGCAACACGCGCCCGAGCCTGTCAGATAGGGCGCATCAGAAAAATGCCAGGCCTGCCTTGGTTCAGGCGGAAGGCAGAACCGGTCCCCAATGGCCAAGTTCCAGAGCGCCCATTTCCGCGCTGCGGTCGACATGACGCGGCACCTTGCGCGTAGACTCGAAATCTTTGGGAGTCGGTGTCGGATAGTCACTATTGAAGCAGGCGAGGCAAAACATCTCTTGGGGAATCTCTGTTGCTTCGACCATGCTCGGGATGGTGTTGAATGCCAGGGTCGTCACCCCGATGAATTCGCGTATCTGCTCCACCGGCATGTTGGCCGCGATAAGTCTTTCCTGCTTGGGGGTGTCGATCCCATAGTAGCAGGAACTGATGATAGGCGGGCAACTGATTCGGAAATGTACTTCCTTCACGCCGCATTTCCAGAGCAGCGTGATGATCTTGCGGGCGGTGGTTCCGCGCACTATCGAGTCGTCTACCAGGACGATGCGTTTCCCCTGAATGGCGCTTCGGGCCGGGTTCAGCTTGATTTTCACGCCGAAGTCGCGAATGCGCTGGTCGGGCTCGATGAACGTGCGCCCGACATAGTGATTCCGGATGAACCCCATGTCGAAAGGAATCCTGGACTCGTGTGAATAGCCCAGGGCCGCCTGGTTCGACGAGTCCGGAACGGCCATGACGAGATCGGCCTCGACAGGACGGATTCTGGCCAGATTGCGTCCCAACTGTTTGCGCACCTCATCGACGCTTCTGCCGAATATCGTGCTGTCGGGACGCGCGACATAGACGAATTCAAAGATGCACGCGCGGGTTCTCTCTGGTGCAAAGGGTTTTATGGACTCGATGCCTTTGCGCGTCATGACCAGCACCTCGCCGGGCTCTATCTCGCGCACCCATTCGGCATCAATAATGTCCAGGGCGCAGGTTTCACTGGCCACCACGTGTGCGTCTCCCAGGCGGCCGAGCCACAGGGGGCGGAACCCGAACGGGTCGCGGGCGACCACGAGCATCTCTCCATTGGTAGCCAGAATCGAGTACGCGCCGGACACTTGTTTCAAGGCTTCAATGACACCGTCCGCGAAACGCTCTTTCTGCGACCGGGCAATCAGGTGAATGACGACGCCCGTGTCTGAGCTGGAATGGAAGATGGCTCCCTGGTCTTCAAGTTGTTCGCGGAGGCGTGCCGCGTTCACAAGATTTCCGTTGTGGCAGACGGCCATGGACCCGCGCGAGTAATCCGCCAGAAGAGGCTGTACGTTCTTCAATTCGCTGGTGCCGAAGGTCGAATAGCGCACGTGGCCAATTGCGATATCTCCGGTCAGATTGGCTAAGCGGTGGGGCTTGAACACGTCTGACACGAGGCCTACCCCGCGATGGGCGCGCAGGGTCTCGCCATCGCAACTCACGATGCCCGCGCCTTCCTGGCCGCGGTGCTGCAAAGCGTATAGCCCCAAGTAAGTCAGTGTTGTTGCTTCGGGGTTCCCGAACACGCCAAAGATGCCGCACTCGTGGCCTGGCGATTCCGTCAAACGGTGGGAATGGTCTGTGTCGGCAGACTCTTGAGGTTCGTCATCACAAGTACCTTGGGTCATCTTAGAAGTCGTCCCTGCCGGTTAGTTTTCTGTACGCTTCCACATATTTCTCACGCGTTTTCGCGACAACGTCATCGGGCAAAGCGGGGGGGGGCGAGTCTTTGTCCCAGCCCGTGGCCTCGAGCCAGTCACGCACGAACTGCTTGTCGTAACTGGGCTGTCCGCGCCCCGGCTCGTACTGATCCGCAGGCCAGTACCTGGAAGAGTCTGGCGTCAATGCCTCGTCGGCGAGCATCAACTCGTCCTCATAGAGGCCAAATTCGAACTTGGTGTCGCAAAGAATGATGCCCTTCGATTCGGCTATCTCGCGGGCGTGAAGGTAAATCGCGATGCCTTTCGCAGCGGCGTCTTCCGCCCATTTCCGGCCAATGATCTCCCCCGCTTCCTCCGGATGGATATTGATGTCGTGTCCGTCGCTGGCCTTCGTCGCCGGGGTAAAGATCGGATGCTCCAATCTGCTGGATTCCTGCAAGCCCTTGGGCAGGGGCATGCCGCAAACCGTTCCGTGGTCGCGATATTCTTTCCATCCACTTCCTGCCAGATAGCCGCGAATCACAAATTCAACGGGGAACATCTGGCATTTGTGCACGAGCATCGAGCGTCCTTCAAACTGCTCCGGTGATTTCTGGAACTCATCCGGAAAATCACGCAAGTCGCTGGAAACAAGATGGTTGCGGCACAATTCCCGCGTCATGTCAAACCAGTACAGGGACATCTGGGTCAAGATCTTCCCCTTGTCGGGAATGCCAACGGGATTGACCCAGTCAAATGCTGAAATGCGATCCGTTGCCACAATGAGCAACGTGTCGCCCAAATTATAGATATCTCTTACTTTGCCGCGAGAAACCGGTTCCTTCCCCGGTAAATGGGTTTCACAAAGCGCCTCCGCCATCACGATTCTCCCCTTTGTTACCTATGGTATACTTGAAAGAACTCGACGGGATGACCACCATGTATGCTTGGGCAGAGCACCGGCGCAGGCCATGCCGTGGAGTTGCATACGTTGTCTTGGAAAAGGAAGGGCTGAATTGTCCGTGCCCGCACTCAATTCCCTTTTCTTCAGACCTGCCAATTCGCATCCTGTGTCCACCGAATGATACGTGTCAGGAAAGTGCTTGTCAACGGAAAAGCTCAAGAGATTCACGAAGAGGATAGAAGAATTCGAGAATGCAATACGGGGAATGCGGCCTTGATAGGGAGGGCTATCTTTCCTGAAGACCTGGATACCCATCTTGGGCACGCGCCCCCGGGCGTTGCTGATTTGCGACGTTTCAACGGTTGTTGCGAGGTAATTAGTTGACAAAATGGGTGTGAGCCTGAAATTGTTAGACAATAGGGCATTTATTGTGTTACATTCGCACGGGGGTCTTGCGGGGTATACGGGGGTAATGGTTTTCCCGCAAGGAAACTCGTGCCGGGGGAGCTTGTAGCGCGCCTGTCTGTCAAGACCGCGCGCGGAGATAACGAGTATGTCGCTTTTTCAGCAACTTGGTCTGGGGTGGATAATCTGCGGGCTACTGCTGATCCCCTACCTGTGTTGGGGCGTCTACCTTCTGAAGGTGCGATTTCAGCGTCAGGAGGAACTCAGCGTGGCCGGTGAGGCACTCACCTTTCTTGGACTGATCCTGTTTCTGATCATCGAATTCTCTTTCCTCAATCTCTGGCTTCGCAACTCCCCGTTGATACTCATACTCGCGGTGGTCGGTCTTCTGGCTTCCGTGCTTGCCCTTTATGGGCCCATGCTGATCTCTCTAGGTTCGCATATGCTGGTTGACGCGGTGATGCCGTCAGGCGCTCCGCTGAGTCACACGCCAAGATACGGCGCGGCGGAAGGCTTCGAACAGAAGGGCAATTATGAGGCGGCGGCTAGAGAATACATGGCTGTTGCCCGTATGTTTCCGAAAGAGGCCAAGGCTTCATTGCGTGCCGGCGACAATCTGATGAAACTGGACCGGCCCGAAGAGGCAGTACTCTGGTTGAGACGGGGGCTGAATTGCATTTCCGATGCGGAGGAATCCCTGCGGGTGGTCAATCGCATCGCTGAAATTTACCTTCGGCGTCTCAACCGGTCTGAGGATGCCATAGAAGCCTTCAACGGCTACATCGAGCGCTTCCCTGAATCGGAATACGTGGAAACGGTCAAGAAGCGTTTGGGCCGTCTCGGCGCCCCGAGCGTTTCGCCGGCGGAAGAAGAGCCTGGCGCCCTCCTGCCTGAAGAACGCCCCAATCTCCTGCCGGACGGTCCGTCCTATCTTCCCGACGATTGACCCGCCCGTCCGGTGGGCGCCTGGGCTCGACGTCGACAGCTGTTCATTGTTCTTTTCGGGGGTCTTCGTAACGCGTGGGGATGATAAGTTTGGCGCCGCCGGCATGGCGCGCGATGTCTATGGCGCGCACAACGCGCCCGAAGTCGGCGTTCTCGTCGGCGCGCAAGACGAAGACTGCTTCCGGGTCCTCGGTTAACAACGCAACGATGGATTTCTGCAGGCCGCTTTCATCTACGCGCTGCTGTCCAAAGAAGAAATCGCCCGTGGCCGTTACCGTAATCTCGTGGGAGTCCATTTTCTGTTGGGTGGCACTCTCCGCATGAGGAAGCGTCACGTCGATGCCAAGCTGCTCGCGAAAGGTCGAGGAGACCATGAAGAAGATAAGAAGAATGAACATCATGTCGATAAGCGACGTAATGTTGATAGTGGGCCGCCTTCTGGGACGGTTGCGAAACGCTGAACTCATGCCACTCCTTCATCTGTTCAAGCAATCTGGACGATTGCCAATTCTAGGAATGTTTTCAAGCGAATACAAGTCGTTTCCTCTCATTGAGGCGCCTGAAAAACCTCTGCCAAGCGCATGGCGCAAACGGAGCGCAGCCAGCCAAGAACCTTATGCCGCAAATACCTTGTTTCTGATGGCGTTTTTCGGGAATCGAAAAGGGACATATCCTTTAAGACCGGTTTTTCGGTAAGGTGGCGGGTTCTTAAGCTGTTTTCGGGCAAGGTCTTCGCCCCATTCTTTTTGTCCCTGTCATTTGCGTGGTTTGCAGGGATTCGGGTACACTTTGATATGTGAGAGGGAAGGGAGCCTGACGGGTTCAAACCTGAGGAAGTGGAAGTGCATACCTGTTGTGTTTGTGTTGCCGATAGCGATGAGGGTAGCGCCAGACTGCTGGCGGACGGCCTGAAGCAGAATGAATACGATGTGCGGGTTGTCACCACCGGCGCAGAGGTTTGCCGAGAGTGCCGCAAAGGGGATGTCCAAGTCCTGGTGCTGGATGCGAACATGCCCGATACGGACGGGATTGCTTTAGCGCGGCAGCTTAAGGCCGACCAGAAGACGGCCGGGTTGGTCATATTGACGGCATTGGACAAGACTGCCCAGCAGCGGTTCTCCATCGAAGACGCCCTTGGCGTGGAAGACTACGTGACCAAACCTTACAACCTGCCTATGGTCATGATTCGGATGGAGGCCGCCATTCGTAAGAAATTCGGCACGAGGTGTCTTGACAACTGTGACGATGCTCTGGGCGACACCTCATACACCGATGAACTTACGGGATTGCGCAATCGCCGGTATCTCCTGGAGCGCCTTCAGGAAGAGGTCGAAAAAGCCCATCGGTACAATTTCCCTGTTTCCTGTGTGGTTTTTGACGTGGACGAAGTGGAAGCGCTCGACGATGAACTTGGTTCGGTCTCCCTGGACGACCTTCTGGTGGAACTGGCCATGGCCATGCGGAATCACAGCCGCACATTCGATATTGTGTCGCGGTACGACGGTTCGATGTTCGCGGCCGTGCTGCCTCACGCTGACCTGGATCAGGCCATTCGGTATGCGCACAAGATCCTCGACGAGGTCGAGAACACGACGTTCGCCGACCCCTGTTTTCCTTCGAAAACCCGGTTGAGCGCGGGGATTGTCGCGTGCAAGAATGGCAGTGCTCGGGGCGCAGAAGCGGTATTGGCGGAGGCGATGCAAAGCTTGCTCGCGGCCCAGGGTTCGAACGGCAAACGTGTGAGGGCCCGCACCCTTTCGGAAGGCGGCTAATCGCCCAAGACTCGATGGAGCCGTCTTCTCAGATACTCAAATGTGTCAGGGCCTTTTTGCCGATATCCGTGCGGTAGTGGGCGTTGTCGAACCGGATCTTGCTTACGGCGGCGTATGCGTTTGCGATCGCCCGGGGAATATCGGAGCCTTTTGCAGTCACGTTAAGGACCCTGCCGCCGTTGGTGACCAGAGCGCCGTTTGCAATGCCTGTGCCTGCGTGAAAGACCACCGCGCCGGTTTCCTTCTCGGCGTCGGAAACCCCCTCGATGACCTTGCCTTTTTCATATGGGCCGGGGTATCCCCCCGAGGCCATCACCACCGTGACGCAGGCCCCCTCCTCCCATTCGAGTGAGACGCGGCCCAGCGTGCCATCGCAGCATGCCAGCAGGACCGGCAGCAGGTCGTTCTTCATCCGGGGAAGGACAACTTGGACTTCCGGGTCTCCGAACCGGCAGTTGAACTCGATGACCTTGGGGCCGTCCCGAGTAATCATCAACCCGGCATAGAGCACTCCGGTGTACGGCGCGCCGGCTCTTGCCATGCCCAGGACGCACGGTTCGAGAATTGTGCGGGTAATCTCTTCAAACAGCGCATCGGTAACCACAGGCGCGGGCGAGTAAGCTCCCATTCCTCCGGTATTGGGGCCCTTATCGCCATCGAACACTGCCTTATGGTCCTGGCTTGAAGCCATGGGGACCACCGTTCTCCCATCCGAGAATGCTAGAATCGAAGCCTCTTCGCCGAACAGGCATTCTTCGATGAGGACGCGGGCGCCGGCGTCTCCGAAGGCTTTGTCCTCCATGGCGGCTTTTATCGCGCTGATTGCGGTATCGATGTCGTGGGCCACGGTGACGCCCTTGCCTGCAGCCAATCCGTCGGCTTTGATGACAACGGGGGCGCCCTTCCTGCGGACGTACGCGATGGCGCCGGCAGAGTCGGTGAATTCGGCGGATTCGGCGGTGGGGATCCCGCAGCGGCTCATGATGTGCTTGGCGAAACTCTTGCTCGCTTCCAGCCGGGCCGCGGAAGCCGTTGGTCCGAACGCCTTGATGCCCTCCGCGGTCAGATGGTCGACGAGCCCCCTGGACAGCGGGTCTTCCGGGCCGATAACCGCCAGTCCTACCCTTTCGTGTTTAGCGAGTGCGGCGAGTTTATCGAACTCATTGACGCCTATGCCGACGCAACGCCCAATCGCGGCCATTCCGGGATTGCCCGGAGCGCAGAGCACTTCTTCGACCCTCGGACTCTGGGCAAGTTTCCAGGTGAGAGCGTGTTCACGTCCTCCGCTTCCCACGACCAATACCTTCACCGTTCTTTCTCCTTACGAGACGCTATTCGCGGATCCAAGCCGATTCCGCGCCCTTGAGGTAGTCCGCAACCATCTGGTCGTATCGCGCGGCACATGCGAACGCTTCCTGGGCGAGGCGGTGCCGCGTCTCGAACGTTAAGGCGCCTCCGAGAGCGCGCAGTTCGTGCATGACCCTTGTGTAGCGCTCCGGATTGACCAGCACGCCCACGTATCGGAAATTCTTGGCTGCCGACCGGATCATGGACATGCCGCCGATGTCGATTTGCTCAATGACCTCTTCGGGCGTAACCCCGGGTTGCCTGATGAGGGACTCGAGCGGGCGGAGGTTGACAGCCACAAGGTCGATCCATTCGTAGCCATGAGCCTGAAGCTGCTCGGCATGCAATTTATTGTCGCGAATCCCCAGCAAGCCCGCGTGTATCTTGGCATGGAGGGATTTCACCCGCCCGTCCATCATTTCTTCGACGCCGGTGAAGTCGGCCATGTTTATGGGGTGGAGGCCAGCTTCTTCGAGGGCATGCAAGGTACCTGCGGTGCTGACAATCTCCACGTTAAACTCGGTCAGCAAACGAACCAGCTCCACCAAACCTGTCTTGTCGTGGCAACTGATGATGGCTCGCTTTATGGGTGTCATGAACAGCACTCCTTCCCATTCCCGGGCAGCCCTGTCCGGTTTGCCGCCTTGGCTCACAGGGGGGCGCTATACTACTTCACATTTCATCCAAAATGAAGGATCTTGTACACGAAGCATCATGGTCTGGTCAAAGATCCGGCCGGACGGTCTCGATTTCGCAGGTTCCCTCCCCCAAGTGCATGATTTTGTCCACCATCGGCAACGCTTCTTTGCGCTGGTGCGTTGTCATCACGACGCTGATATGCTGAGTGGCCCGCCGCCGCACAATCTCTTCCATGAAATGGTGCCGCGTCATATCATCGAGATGCGCGAAGGGCTCATCAAGAAGCAGGAGGCGCGGATGCACGATCAGCGCTCTGGCCAGACTCAGACGCTGCTGCTGCCCCCCCGAGAGCGCGGACGGTTTCGCGCGCCGTTTTTCGGCAAGACCGCTGAAGGTGAGCATGCGTTCGACCCGGTCGAGGCGCTGTTCGCGGGGGATTTCCTGCGCCCGCAACACGAAGTGGAGGTGTTTCTCGGCCGACATGTGCGGCCACAGGGCGAAATCTTGAAACACCATGCCGATGCCCCGGGTGTGGAGGTCGCCCTCCGTTGCCGGCACATCGTCGATGGTTATGACGCCCTCGTCCGGCTTTTCCAGGCCCGCGACGAGACGCAAAAGGGTCGTTTTCCCGACTCCGACGGGACCGAACAGGCACAGCCCTTCGCCCGGCCGCAGCGTAAGGGTAATCCCTTGCAGCACACGCGTGCCGTGATAGCCCTTCGACACGTTCGAGAATCTAATGATAGGCATGAAAAAACCGCCTGCATGCAACATACACAACCACTGTGCCGCAACCGGCGGCCAGCAGCAATCCTACCATCATCAGGCTCAGCGCGGAGACCGCCGCGCTGGGACCGTAGTGCATGAGCGAGTGGATCCGGATGGATAACGGAGTAATCCCCGGCGGGGCAACCATTGCTGAGGCTTCGAGCTCGCGCAGCGAGAAGATGAAAGCCAACCCCCAAATCGCCGCGAGAGCGGGGGCCGTCAGCGGGGCCACAACGCCTGTCCCCCGTCTGACCCAGCTTACATCATGGACTCTTGCCGCCTCCAACGGGCGCGGATGCAACTCCTCCAACGCGATCTTCTCCCCCTGGTACGCAAAGTAGAGGTATTTTGCGGCACAGGCCAGAACGAGTACGAGGAGCGTTTCGAATACGATTAAGGGCGGCCCCGCGTGGTTCCACAGGGCAATCAGTCCTGTTCCGAGGAGCGGGCCAGTGATGAGGAACGGAACCACGCTCAGTTGAAAAAACCTCGATGCCCGGTTGCTGCCGTGGGCGACATAGGCCATCGCGAATCCGAGCGCCGTAAGAAGCGTTGCGGCGAGCCCGGAGATCGCCAGGCTGGTTCGGATCTCCGTTTGCGCGTTTTCCCAGGCTGCCCGCAACTGCGTAACGTTTCCCGTCCGAACAACCAGGACGGTCAAGGGGGCAGCCAGCGCGAGCGCGATAATCACAACGCAGTACGCCGTGGCGAGGCCAGCCCGTCTCCAGCCCGGCGGCATTCTGCCTACCGGCATGTCCGGGGGGAGCAGCCATTGCTGGCGGGGCCGCGCCCATGCGCCCCAAGCCCAGACCACAATCCCTCCGGTCAGAAGCAGCGGGAGCATGTGGGCGACAGCCCGTCCCACTTCCTGAAACGCGCTCAGCTCGGTGAAGATCTCGACCGGATACACGTTCACCTGAAACAGAGCCGGCACCGAGAAACCCGTGAGGGCAAGGAGAAACACAAAACCCGCCCCCGTAAACACCCACGGTGCGCACAGCGGCAGCCGCACGGCAAAGAACGCCTGCAACGGGTCCGCAATTAACCGGGCGGACTCTAGCATCCGGCGGTCAAAACGCCGCAAGGCAACGCCTGTGAACAGGAGGACAATGGGATAGTACGATAGCGCGGCAATGGCGATCACGCTGGGTATGCCGAAAGAGTGTGAAATCACGGTCTCCGCGATGAATTGGGGCGTCAGGAGGCCCAGCCGAGTCATGGCGTCAATCCAGGCCACCGCAAACACGTATGGCGGCATCAGGAGTGGAAGGCAGAGCAATACGGCCAATACCTCGCGCAAGAAACGGGGGCAATACTGGAGAGCCAGTGCCGCGCCTCCCCCCAGGAACAGAGACGCAAAGGCAGTTCCCAGACTTATGAGAAGACTGTTTGCCAACAACATCCATTGCCGGGGTTCCGAGAGAACCTCTCCGTACGCATCCAGGGAGAATCCTTCGCTGTCGCGGACCGCTCGCCACGCTAACGCAATCAGGGGCGCTACGCACACGACGGCAAAGACCAGCAGTGTCGAGCCCACAAAGACCCTACGGCACATGCAGCGGCTTGCCATTATCTCAGGAATTCCTTGCGGATGAATGTCGCCGTGGCTTCCATGTTTGCTGCCACGGCGCTGAAATCCACGTTCATGGTACGGATTTCGGACAGTTTTGGCACGTTTTGCGGGGCTTCCACGGCCGGGTTCAAGGGGATCTGCATGCCGCGCACTTCGGCCAGCACCCGCTCGACCTCGGGGCTCAGCAGGTAATCTATCAGTTTCCTCGCGGCTTCGGGATGGGGCGCATTCTTAACCACGGCAACGGTATTCGGAATGACCAGGGTGCCCAAACCGCCGTCCTCCTGGTCCGGGAAACGCCATTTGGCGGGAAGACCGTCTTCGATTGCGCCGTTGGCGTCATCGGTGTCGGTGAGGCCCCAGGCGTACGCACCGCTGGCCACCATATCGCGCACGGTGGCATTGCCCGCCAGCACGGCCACGTCATTCGCCAGCAGACCCTGGAAGAATTTCTGGGCCTTCTCCTCGCCCCATAGAGTGAACAAGGCCGCCGCGTGGGTGGCTGTGGTGCCGAACAGGGGTTTCGCGATAGCCGCTCTCCCCTTCCACTTCGGATCGAGGTAAGCCATGATCGACGCCGGCGGTTCCTGCACCAAATCGGTGTTGTAGATGATAACCCGGGCCCGCGCCGCGAACCCGGTCCAGAAATGCTCCGGGTCTTTGTATCGTTCGGGGATCGCCTCGGCGGCGGGAGAGGCATAAGCTTCAAGGAGGCCTTTATGCTTGAGCACGATGGTCTGGGCGAGCTCGTTGTTCCAGAACACGTCAGCGCGGGGACGGTTTGCCTCGTTGATTATGCGCATGACGAGGCCGGTAGTCTTGCTTGCCTCAGTATCGTATACGGGCAAGACCTCCAGCCCGGTCTGTTCCTCGAACTTGGCCAGGATTGGCCGCGAGAACATTTCGTCGAGCGCCGTATATACCACGACGACTGGTTTGTCCTCTCCCCCGCACCCTGCCAGGCATGAGAGCGAGAGTGCTGCCGCCAGAGTCCATGTCCTTGCGCGTGCGTTCACATCATTCTCCTATGGCCTAGTATTCGCTTGGGCGCCACCGTGATGTCATCTTGATGCAAGCGGCCCATACGATCAAGCTGTTCAGCAGTATCTGGAATGCCGCATGCGCCAGCCAATACGCCGTGACCAAAGTGTCAGGCGGACTGTGCTCGTCCCAATTGCGGATGTAAGCCAGTGGCGGAGACAAGAACATGGTCGTTTCGAATGCGGCTTCCGTGAAGGGATGCCCCCGGCCTGGCGCCATGTTCATTTCGCTGAGAAGCTCGTACGATATCAGCTCATAGAGGAACATCAGGATCAGCATCCACGCCGTCAGGATATAGGCCCATATCACGGCGCGGGTCGACGTTCTCGCGAAAGACGACGCCAGAATCCCCATGCTGACTCCCATCAGCCCCGCCAAACAGGCCGAGAAGAAGCCAGTGACAAGTCCTCCCTGCATGCGGGGAATCGAATCCAGGGGGGCAAGCAGAAGGGAGCCCACGGCAAGAACGATAACGGCGGACACCAGCAAGCGGCATCCTGCCAGGAACTTCCCGAGGACCACGTCTCTGCCGCGAAGACGGGTTACGCGGAGCATGTCGAGGTTTCCCAGTTCATGCTCGTTTGCGATGGACGTGGCGGTCGTGAGGGGCGCCAGGATGCCCAGAGCGAACCACATGAAGACCACCCAGGTCACCAGGGCTTCCTCCCGGTTGACGTTATTGCTTGTGAGCGCCACGAAGAACGCGGGAATCCCGATCAGGGCGGCCACAGCGAGAAGGAGCAGGTTCATGCCGAGCAGAAGCGAACGGTGGCCCCTGCCCACAAAATGGGTATCTTTGACGTAAACGGGGTTCGCATAGTCGCTGATCCCTGCCCGCTTTCCCGAGTAGAGACGCCCGTGGTCTCGCGCTCGGCGGAAAGGGCGTATCAGGTCCGAGGCCAGGATTTCCCACCACGGGCTCGCCCCGGTGTCAGGGCGAAGGACGTTTCTGTATACGAGTGCCAGACCGAAAAGAATCACCACACATTGAATGATGGCGCATACAACGACGGATTCCGGTTGGACCTCGCCGATCGAGGCCGCTATCCCCGCGAACGGCGGGCTTGCAGCGGCAAGCACTTCCTCGAAGCGGCTGCCGATACGGTAGAGATTCAGGACTTCGACAAGTACGACGCCGACAAGTACCGGCCCTCCCATGACCGTGAACGCATAGAGGTATGCCCGGACGAACGCGGTCAGAACCGATTGCGACTTCGAGGAAGCGTAGAGCCCCATCACTGCGCATGAGACCATTGTAACCAGCACCATTCCGACCCCAATTATGAGGTTTCGCAGTTCAAGGCCCACAAGAAAGTAGATCGACGCGACAACGGGGAGGGTTGTGAGAAGCAGAACCAATTGAAGGGACACGACGCTGAGGAGCTGGGCAAACACGAAACCCAGAGGCCGGATGCGGGTGGTCCGCAGAAGGTCGAACGTCTCTCGCTGGCGCTCGAGGACGATGGCTGTTGCTCCGTACGGCGTGACCAGGATCATGACCGCGAACATCCACGTCATCATTGACGGGATAATGATGTTTTGAGAGACGCGGCCTCCACCGAGAAAGTAATAGGATTGCCTGGGCCAGTACGCGATCACGAAAAACGATGTCATCCCTACCAGCACCAGAACCCAGAGGAAGGTTCGTTTCTGGCGGGCCGCCCTCAACAGGTCGCGCCGGATAATGGCGGTGCTGGGAAACATCATTGTTGCCCCTTCGCCCATTTGAGCCGGAACACGGCGATGGCCGCCCAGAGCGCAAGCAGGCTGTACGAGGTGCAGATGAACACGTTCGTGAGCCAATAGGGCGTGATGAATTCATTCCGGTGAAAGTGCTCGGAAGCATTCTTGAAATAGCCGAGCATGGGCGAAGACAGCATGAGAATATCGTCGAACTTGTTAAAGAGCAACAGCGCCTCTTGCCCCCGTCCCGCAAACCACGACCAGAACAGCGCGAACATGTTAATGACACCTCCGACGAAGAGGTAGACCATGAAATACGCGCAGGCGTTGAAGATGTATGCGATCATGACGGCCACGGTGGTGCGCTTGCTCAACGCCGACGCGAGGATCCCCAGGCTGGTTCCCACAAGGGCAAACACACATGCCGAGCCGAAGGAAACCAGGCACACGCCAATCGCTTCGCCCATCTCTTGGCGTTCCCCATAGAGTACCAGCGGAAACAACAGCACGGCAGCGATGAAGAGGGGCGACAAGCCGCGCAGCCCGGCCAGGGTCTTGCCAAGAATGACCTGGTATGGCCGGAGAAGGGTCATGCGAAGCATGTCGAGGTTGCCCAGTTCACCTTCGCGCGTGACGCTGCTGGCCGTGGCCATCGGTGCTGAGATTCCCACGGCCGCCAGGAGCAACCCTGACCAGAGAATGGCCATCATCTCGCCGCTGTACTCGTGGCCTGCTAAGAGAAGCGCAAGCAGCATGCCTCCCTCGACCAGCAACGCCAGAAATAGCGTCCGGAGGCGGCGCCCTGTCCGGGCGAATCCCTCCCAGAGTACTTCCCGGGCATAGATTGGGTTGACTCCGTCGGGGAGCGGTTTGGCGGGTTTGCCTCTTCCGGCGCGCGGACCTGACAAGCGTTTCAACAGGGGAACATGAGCTTTTTGGAGCGGCAACAAGGCGATCCGGCGGACCACGTTCGCGGCGAACACCAGGCAAACCGTGCCGATGACCAGTTGCACGGCAATAGCGCCTAGCCATTCGCCCGCAGAAATCATATACGGCTGGAACGCGTAGCTCACTGCCGAAGCGAAAGGAACGAAAATATAGACGTATACCTCCGGATTCGAGATGTATTTCGAAGGGTCAACGCCATAGAAAGCCGACAATATAAGGTAGATGTACACAGCCACCAGGAACATCCCCCCGATAGCCGCCCCCGAAAAGAAGAGGGAACGGACCAGTGCCCGCTGCACATTTCGAGAGAGCACCGAACAGAGCAGGCTGATGCATGTGACTGAGTAGGCTACCGAAAGCAGAATGGCCACCGACACGAAAAAGGCGCCCAATTCAATGCCCACGAGGAAGTACAACGTCGCGACAAGGGGCAGCATAGAAACCATGATTAGGAGATACATGCCCAAGGTGTTCAGAAGTTTGCCCAGGATGATACCGGTTGGCGTGATAAGCGTCAGGAACACCTGGTCGAAGGTCTCCTGTTGGCGTTCGAGCACGATCGATGCGCCCCCATATGCGGGCAGCACGAGCACCGCCGCAAAACACCAGACGACAAGAGATGTTATGAGAATGATCTGGGACGATTCCCCGCCCATCGTGAAGAAGAACGCCGCGTCCCACGGCCAGGCGGAAATAACAAACATGCTTGCCACGCATACGGCAAAAACCACTAGCAGAAAAGGACGCACGCCCCGCAGACGGCGCACCAATTCGTGCCGTACAATGCTTGTAAACGGAAGAATCACAGCATACTCCTCTCTTCTTTCGATTATGGGTCGCGCAGGCCCACTTTCGAATACCGGCAGACGGATATTAGTATGAACGCGGACGCAAGGAGCGCGAAGCCAACCATACTCGCAGACCACATGAGCAGAGGGTGCGGCAGCTGCCACACATACGATTCGTAACCCCAGAGCGGGGAATTCCGCCCGAATGCCCGTGTTTCTGGCAGACTGCGCAACCGGTACGGCGGCTGCTCAACATAGTACGTGTTGCCGGCTATTCCCCCGTAGGCGCCCACCGGAGAGAGAAACTGCCACGCCTGGGCATGGAATTCCAGCGTCTCGTAATAGCTGTTTGGCATTTCCCAGCCTGGCGCTTGGTTCAAAGTCCGGGGCGGCATGGTTGCGTCCAGCGTCCATTTGGTGGCGTATAACCCTCCAAACCACAGGCCCCCGAAGAGGAGGATAATGGCCAGGTAGGCCATTGCGAACGCCGTCGCGGTCTTCCTGGTGAATTGAGCGATCAGGAGGCAGAGGGAAACGATAAGAACGGCACACATCGCCAGGCTGGCGTATCCGGTAAAGAAATTGCCCACGCGCTCTCCAAAAAAGAGGTTGGCGCCAAGCAGAATCAGGCTCGCGGCAAAGATTCCGAGCATCAAGGGCAGCATGGCGGCCAGTCCGGCAGCGAATTTCCCCAGGATGATCTGGCGGGGCCGGAGCAGCGTGCTCCGTAATCCGTCCAGAACGCTCTGTTGGAGGTCGTG
This sequence comes from Candidatus Hydrogenedentota bacterium, assembly GCA_035416745.1. NCBI lineage: Bacteria > Pseudomonadati > Candidatus Hydrogenedentota > Candidatus Hydrogenedentota bacterium. The sequence goes on from DAOLNV010000005.1 coordinate 57,546, forward strand.
CGAGAAGGCCGGCATCAGAAAGGGCGGAGCGGCGATGGCAAGAAATCCCATGGCCAGCAAGAACCACATGTAGACCCCATCGGGGCCGTATGCGATAATCCCGAGTACCATAAACACCGCCATGGTGGCGTACATGGCGCGGATCATGCGCGTTTGCATGCCCAGCAATCCCCACCGGAGTTCCTTGACGCGCATAGGGTTCGCGTGGTCGCCGATGGGTTCGCCGCGGCGCAGGGGGTCGAGCAGGTAGTAGGGGAAGCGCCGTCTTCTGGCGGCCAGCACCGCCGCGTCGTCTATGGGCTTACCGAGATGCCGTTTCCGGTCTTCGCGCTCGCGTCCGATGGCCCGTGCGGCCCAGAATGGGGCCAGGCAGGCCAGACAGGCTTGCCCGAAAAGGAAAACGCAGTATTTGTCCCAGGTGAACTGGCCGGTCACGATACCCACAATCACCACGGGCGGAAACAGCCAATAGATGTGTTGTTGAAAGGGAGTGTTGGTAACGCCGGGCCAATTGCCCAGAATGTTCGCCAGGATCACTTCCGGCAAGCCTGATAGAACGAACACGATAAGGTAGGTCAAGGCCAGGGCGATGATGAAGTTGCGCAACCGGCTCGCGCAAGCAAGACCTATCAGCGCCCATGTCAAGGTCGTAAGAAGGACGGTCACGCCGATGAAGAGCAGTTGCAGCCAATCCAGCCCTGTCGCGAAAAAGAGGCTGGCCGCGACCGCTGCCGACGCGATAGCCACCAACATAAAGAGGCCGGCCGCGCTTGCCAGTTTCGCGAGGATGATGCCCGTGCGGGAAATCATCGTGGTGCGAAGAAGATCGAGAGTATCCATGTCCCGCTCATGGGAAACTGATGCAGCGGCAAACGCGGGGGTCAGTAGTGCGCATATTCCGAGCAGGGTTACCGCATACCATCCCAGGAATTCCTGCGTCATGGCCGCTGCCTCAGCTCGCCCGTGGATCAGGTCCAGCCCCCTTTCCGGCCAGGATGTATAGATGAGCGCCATGCACGGCAGCACCGTTATGAGAACATAGAGCAGCGAGCGGCGGCGCCGGAGGGACGTCAGGAGTTCGCGCTTCACGATAACCCATGATGGAAAGAAGAGTCTCATGCGTACGCGGCCCAGAGCTTTGGATTGTAGCTGCCGAGCTCGGAGGGCCATGCCTCACACATCCTGCAATCGCCGTTTACGGAAGAACGACGTGGCCAGTACCAGGAGCAATATCGATATTCCCGTGAAAACAATGCAGTTCAAAGCCCAGAAGAAGGAGCGTGATGAAGAGTCTGTTCCCATGCCATACCCCGTCCACGGCGACAGGAAGGTCACGATGGTACGCCGCAATTGCAGGCTCAGGGCCGCGGGATAGATAAAGTCGTGAAAATACTGCCACGAAAGCAATCTGCCCGCCGCAAGGGGTATTCCAACAAGAGAACCGGCTATGACGCCATATGCAATGAGGATGGCCGTCACGGTCTTCCTGCATAACACCGAGACCAGGATTGTCCACGAGAGGGCATAAAATGCCGAAACGAGCAGAGATACAAACCCTTGCAGCGCTATGGTCACGGATTTGGGGTCGACCCACAGAAGCATGAGGCAGGATACGAGAGCGGCCGTGCATACACATAGGACGCTGGCCGCTGCGCCGAGGGTTTTGCCCGCGATGATCTTGCGGGGTGGTATGAGAGTCATCCTCAGCATGTCGAGGTTGCCCACCTCTTGTTCCTTGGCAAAGGCGCCTGCCACAAACGGGGGAATGAGCACCAGGATGACGCCGATCTCGAAAGTCATCCACTGGCGGGTGTCCCAATACCATCCATGGAAGATTCCCGCTGTGACCGCCCCGAGCACAAACAGGCAGAGCGAAATATAGGTGATGCGGATGAGGTTCGTGAGGTTGCGCGTGAGCCCCCAGAAGAGCTCCCGGATGAAAATGGGATTCACGTGGTCGCCAATAGGTTTCTTCCGGCGAAGGGGGTCCACCAGATAAAACGGATACGTGCTCCGGCGCATCCGTAACAGGGCCGGGTTGTCGATAACCCGCTCCTGCTGCACACGGACCGGTTTGTGCACATAGAACCGCAGCATTGCGCGCGCGATCAGCAAGCAGATTGCAAACAGGAAAATCTCGTACAGGGTCAAGACAGCCACCACAGCAGTATTTTCGGATGCGCCCGCCCGGCGCAGACCTTCAATAACGACATAGGGCGAACACTGGAACAGAACGACGGCGATATAGGCAATCACGGTAGCTCCCGTTGTGTTGGACACCATGCTGGAAGCGAGAATGCCCAGTCCGGCGCAACCCAGCGCCGTCGAGAACAGGATGATCACGACAAAGACGAACTCGACCGCGTCGACCCCAGGGAGAAAGAAAAGTGTGCCGAAAATGGGGATGTACGCCAGGAGCAGCATTGCAAAGAAGCCAAGCGTGTTGGCCACCTTGGCCAGAAGAAGCGTTGTGGGGCGGATCAACGTGACCGAAAGCTGGGCCAGTGTGTCCTGTTGGCGCTCCGAGGCGATAGCGCCGGCCGCCACGGGCGGCAACAGGAACATGCATCCCAGCAGGAAGACCGTGCCGGTGCCGAAAAACACGGTGCGGCTTTCGTTGCGCCCGTCGAGTGAACCCGCCTGCTGGCTGATCATGACGCCTGCTTTCGGCCAGGCGCTCAGGACCCAGAGCATGCCCGCCGCCACCACCAGCGCCAGCCAGACGGTCGTTCGCCGCTGGCGCATGTACGACAGCGTTTCGCGCTTTACGATCGCCAGCGATGGGAAGGTCAGCAGTTCAGCCAGAGATCTCCTGGGCCGGACCGGCTTGGCGGCCTCAGAAGCATGGACTTGTTCTGTCGCCACTTCCGTCACGTATCACAGGCCCCCCTGGGTGACCTTCAGGAATACATCTTCCAGCGTGCCTTTCACCTCTTCGAAGAAGACGATCTTGGCGCCGACCCCCATGAGCTGCTGGTGCAGATCCGCAAGCGAGTCGTAGGAGAGGTTGGTTTCGAATTGAAACTCGCGCCCGGAACTGTCGATATTGAGGACACCGGTAGTCTCTTCGAGTACTTTGCGGGCCTTGTCGGCGCCCTCGAGCACCACCAGCCGTATCTCGCGCGTCTGCCGTATCTCGTCCAGGATGTCCGGATACTTTCCCTGTTTGATGAGGACCCCGTGTTCGAGGATGCCGATACGGTTGCACATGTCGCCCAACTCGGAGAGGATGTGCGAGGAGATCACGACGGTCTTGCCCATCTTGCGCAGCGTCTTGAGCAGCTCGCGCATTTCGATACGGGCACGGGGGTCCAGGCCGCTGGCCGGCTCATCGAGCAACAGCACCTTCGGGTCGTGGAGCAAGGTCTTGGCAAGACAGCACCGCTGCTTCATGCCGCGCGAGAACGTGCTGACGAAATCGTCCGCTTTGCTCGTGAGATCGGTGAGCTGGAGGACGTCGTCGATGATCGAGCGCCGTTTCTTTTTGGGGATCTTGTATGCAGCGCCGAAGAAGTCGAGGTACTCGATCAGCCGCATGCCGTCGTAGACCCCGAACGAGTCGGGCATGAACCCGAGAATCGTCTTGACCTGGTACGGGTGTTTCATGACGTCGAACCCGTCCACGAACGCTTTCCCGAAGGTGGGCGCGAGGAGGGTCGACAGGATGCGCAATGTGGTGGTCTTGCCCGCGCCGTTCGGGCCGATGAACCCGTAAATGTCCCCTTGTTCGACGACGAGGTCCAGGTTCTTAAGGGCTTCTTCCCGCCCGTACCGTTTGGTAAGCTTCTGCGTCTCGATTATCGCCATGGAATTCCCTCTCTCCCTTGCTGGTCCATGAATTCTATTTTCGCGCGTCCGGTTACGTAGACCGAACGATAGTTGTTATTCATCTCGTTTTGGGCGTTAAGCATATAGGCGCGCCGTTCCTGCTCGTTCATGTTCTCAGGGCCTGGCACAGGTTTCAGTTCCAAGTTGAAATAGAGAGGAACCCCATACCGGGGATCGTTTACCGCGGTTGCCCGGCGGGAGTTCATCTGTAAGTCCTTTTGCCAATTCTGAACGGCGTAGACATTCTTGAACATCCGTCTACCCATGAAATCGGTCTTATCAGATGAAACGAGCTTAAGAACAGCGGCGCTGTCCTGGAAAGGCGCCGGCACGCACATGGTAAAGCCGCCGACATCATCGGAGTAAATGTCCACTTCGAGTTCCTGCACGGTGAATATGGGAACTGAAGCGGGGACGTAGACGGTTATGGGGACCGGCCCGGAGAGACTGAAACTCTGCGGCTGCGAGAAGAACCCTTGTTGATACTGCGTGCTGGCATTCAACTGCACCCAGCGCGCCGCGGACGCCTCGGCGCGTTTCACGCGGACGTCAGCCATCACGAAACGGGAGGCGCTTTGCTTTCGGAATTCCCGCTCGCTTTGGATGCACGGCGTGATTGCGCCCTGTGCCCATCCGCAGATACAGGGGCCCAGGAGCCACGAGACATTGCCGCCCGCGTATTGTCCTCCGTAATAAGAGCCTTGCCAGGCCTGAGAGCCGGTCAGCAACGGCCCCACGAAGCTTGCGGGAAGCCCCGAGTACGGGAGATTAACATGGGGATTCTCGATGATCCCGGGGAAGTATTGAGCTACCGTCTGCTCGTTGGCCTTCTGCTGCAACTGGTTGTAATCGATGTTCACGTCGAAGGCTCCGCGAATGTCTGTTTTCAGCGGGATAAGCGCCCCGTCGAGCAGCAGACAGGGGTTCTCGAGAATGAAACCGGTCTCGTTTTTCAAGGCGCCCCGGAGACCCTCGCCGTCAAGCACGAGTTCCCCTTGGAAGCCTCCCGGGAGCTGGAGAAAGGCGTCTCCCTCAAACGAGCGTACCTCGCTCGCGCCCACCACGAAATCCTCGATACGTCCTGGCGAACCCAGCGTGAATTGGAACGGGCGGCGTCCGCTCGAGCCGCCCTGCGGCCCCCGGACCATGCCTAGGGCCGGCATGGCGCCGAGGTCGGATATGAGCATATTCTCCTGGTTCACGTTCATGGCGAACCGCAGTGTGCGGGCGGTCAGGATGCCGGTCACGGTGTGCAGCCGCGACATGCCGCCCTGCTGAGGGACCTGCAGTATCTGGACCTCGCGCATTTCATTGGCTTTGGCGCGCCCCGCCGTGCCAACGATCATCGCGTACAGCGTGAAACCGATGCTGAAGAACACAAGACAGACCCACGCCATCTCGCGCCGCTTGAGAATACTCCACACAACCCAGTTCGCGACGATGGCAAGGCCGAAGTACACCGCGAGATACATCACTACCGAAGACCGGGGATGCACCCGTATTCCCGCGGTTTGCGGGATCATCTGCGTGAATTCCCAGGCCGCCTCGCGGAAGAACGGGTCCGCGACCGCCCGCCTCCTGGTACAGAGTTTTGACCAGAACTCGATGTATGCCGGGCAACGTTGGAGGGATTTGCTGTCGACATCCACCGCGAGCGTGACAATCTGCCCTTGTCCCAACGGACGCCGGGTGGCCAATATGCGGTCCGCGCCGAAAGTCTGGGTTTCCGGGTCACGAGGGGTGAGCTCGGTGAAGACGCATTCCCAGTCCGGCCGGGCATCCTGAGCCCCGGAGGGACCGAATACGGCCATGGCAAGGTCGGTTTCCTTCAGGGCGATGTCCGTCGTGAACGCAACACCCGAGGCTTCCTCGAGCCAGGTTCCACGCAGTACTGGGGCGTTGGCGCCCGTGTTGATGATGAGCGTGCCGCCCCGTTGAACAAACCGCAGAAGAAGCTCGCGCTGGGGAACCGCTATGCGGGTTGGGTCCAGGTTGCCAATCATGACGGCATCGTAGGGTTCATAGCACTGAGGGTAGTCCGGCAGCGCATCCATCTCAGACGGCCGCAGGGATTCCCGGACCGCGCGGACGTTTTCGCCCTGGAGGTTGACGGCCCTGTGCAGGAACGCATACCCCTCGTCGGGGTTCATATCGAGCACCAGGTGCAGGAAGTCCTCCTGCATGATCGGGGTAGGCAGCTGGACTTTGAAGGGAAAACGGATAGCAGGCCGGCCGTTGTCGTACAGCATGGCGGAGATATCGCTTGTTGTTTCAAAAAAACAGTACAGCCGAAACCGTTTGGTCGAGCCGCGGGGACTGTCCACCGGCACGCGGTATACCGGCGCCTGGGGTGTGCCTGCCGATGACAGCTGGATGGCCAATTCGCCCGTGATGTCCTTCTTGGTGTTCCGCACGATGACGTCGACGGGGACCCATGTGCCGTCCCGGTACGCGGTCAAGAAGTTCGTGGAAATCTCGATGGCGATTTCCTGCACCGGGGGTTCCTGGGCCCGCGCGGGAACCCCGGTGCTTGCCGCGAGAAAGAGAATCGCCAGTAGTAACAGTACGTTTCTCACACCCATGCTCTCCTGCTGTACACCCACCATTCGAGGACCAGGATCGCGATCCCGGCGGCAACCAGCCATCGCCAGAACTCACGGTTTACGCTAACGTTACCTTTCTGTGCCTCAACTCTGCCGCGGCCGATTTCGAGTGCCTCCGCCGGCGCGATGGCCGTTTCGACCGGATCGAGCAGGTTTACGGCGTAGGTCATCTCCTGTTCTCCGATACGGACCCGGTAGGGGCCGGTTTCATGGGTTCTGGCGAAGTAGGTCGGACGCATTGCATCCAGCCGTACCTCGAATTCGCCGCCGTCCGGCAGAACCACCGTTGCGCTTGTAGCCAGCGGCTCGGGCGGCAAGGACAATGGCCGCCCCGCGCGGGTTGTCCGGGTTTCGGACAGGGCCGCACGCGGCGTCCAGCTCAATACATTCTGTACGAAGAGAGGAAAGGAAAGGTTCAGGGGCCAATCGGAATCCTCGAGATTAAACGGAACCACCAGGATCTGCTGTCCTCCCCGTGATACGTCGGCAATCAACGGGCCGCCGTTCGTGGAGGCAAGCGTGCGCGCGCCCGCGGGGAGCCCGAGGCGGGTGGCTTTGGCTATCCCTACATTGGAGGGATTCAGGTATCGCATCACGGGATGGTCCGCATCCGAGGCAATCACGGGTGGATTCTCCAGCTCGCCGAGCACCTCGATGCCCTCGACAGGTGGAACAGCATTGAAGAACAGCAGGCTTCCTCTCGGCAGTTCCGGCGGCGCAAATCCGTTGAACACTATGAGATCATACTCCTGTGAGGTGAAATAATTCGCGGGAGCCACGGTTTCGAGGTCGACACGGGGATCGAGGGCAAAGACCCGCTGCAGGAAGAAGGTGCTCGTCCCCTTCGGCTCGCTGACCAGCAGAACCCGGAGTTTGGCCGCAGGGCGGACCGATAGCCACGCCTCGTTATCGACCGCCAGGGCATCTTCCGTATCGAGCACCGCGCGGAGCAGACCTTCCCCGAGGTCCGCGTGACCGAACAGCACCTCCGCATCCTCTCCTGGGGCGGCGTTAACCTCGGAAACTCCCACCATTTCGCTATTGAAATAGAGGGTCAACGTCGTCTGGAGGCCGGTTGCGCTTTCATTGTGGACCAGGGCGAAGGTTTGCTGTTCTCCCTCGCCCTCGGACGGCTTACGCATGCTCAGGCGGACGATACCGGCGTTGTCTCGCGTTTCACCCACTTGGACGAAGATCAGTTCGGGCATCTGGGCTTCCCGGGCAAGTTCCTCGTCGGTGGCGGCAGCGAGTCCGCCGGCTGTTCGGGGGAGGATTTCCGCCAAGTCGGAAACGTTGCCATCGGTCAGAACGATCGCGCTCAAGGCGGTATTTGTCTGACGCAGGGATTGTGCTACGAAGAAGGCGTCGCGCATCTTCGTGCTTTCGTCCGTGGGCTGTATGGATTCGATAACCTCGCGCAGGCGGACCCGGTCCTCGGTCAACTCGACGAGCACATCGGCGGTTTCGCCGAAGGTGACTATCATCATTCTGTCGCCCCAGCGCATTTCGTTGACGAGTCTCAGGGCGCTCTGTTTGGCAAGGTCGAGGCGCGTGCCCTCCTTCTCCAGCGTTTGCATGCTCGCCGACCGGTCGATTAGAAGGCAGATGTACTGGCCGGGCAGCATCTCAGCGCGCATATAGGGCCGCGCCAAGGCCAGCCCCAAGGCCAGCGCAATGAGTATCTGCAGCAGCAAGAGGAGATTCTTGCGCAAACGCTGAAAGGGGGCGTTCGCGGTCAGATCCTGGAGGCTTCTCAGCCATAACAAGGTGCTCGAGATGACCACTTCCGTGCGGCGCAGTTTGAGAAGATACAGAATGATGATTACCGGGATCGCGGCAAGAAACCACAGGAACGCGGGGGTGATGAACAAACCTTGCATGAACGCCGAAAACGTGCTGCTCTGGCCAGTCATCGGAGCATCCCTCCGCGCCGGAAAACCTCGAGGAGAAGCTTGTCCAGAGGCGTATCCGAAGGCGCAAACATGTAGCCGATGTCCCGTGCGAGGCAGTGCCGCCGGATGGTGTCGCAGAAGCCATCAACATTCTGCCGGTACCGCTTCAGCAGGGCGGGGCTGACCGATATCTCGGTGTATGCGTTTGTTTCAGAGTCGAGCAGCTTGAGATCGCCCGTCACGTCCGGCTCGATCTCCTGGCGCGCGAGGACATGGACCGCGTACACGTCGCACGCGGACTGGAGGAGCCGCCGCAGCGCCCCCTCGAACCCCTCCGGGTCGAAGAAGTCGGATAGCAGGATAGCCACGCCCTTGGCGCGGTGCCGGAGCACGTAGGACTTGCACGAGTCTTCCAGTTCCGTTTCACCCCCCACGGAGAGTCCGCTCAGAAACGAGAAAAGACGGCTGGCGTTCCCTTTTCCCCGGACAGGGCGCAGGATTTGGCGGCGAGGACCCGCAAAAGCCTCGACCGACACCCGGTCATAGCCTATCAAGCCCACGTATCCAATGGCCGCGGCGAGTTTCGCGGAGAACTCGATCTTGGCGGGCTGGCCATAGGCCATCGACTGGCTGGCGTCGATGAGGATGTGGACGGTCAGGTCCTCCTGCTCCTGGAACAGCTTGAGGTAGAGGGCGTCGAGGCGTCCGTAAATGTTCCAGTCAACATGCCGCAGGTCGTCGCCTTGTACATAGTCACGGTAGTCGGCGAACTCGACGCTGCTTCCTTTGCGCTTGCTCTTCCGCTCCCCTTTGGCCCGCCCGAGCTGGACGCGTTTCGCGGCAATGGCGAGACGCTCGAGCCGGCGCACGAATTCAGCGTCTAGAAGCGCCTTCGATTCGGTCTTGGCTCCGTCTGCCACGGTCTCAGGCTACCTTTGCTTTAGTGTCTACGGCTTTCAAGAGGGTATCCACGAGCTGGTCCGGCGATACGCCGTCTGCCTCGGCTTCGAAATTCAGCAGTATGCGATGTCGCAAGGACGAGTGGGCGGTCTTCTGTATATCGCTGAAACTCACATTGAATCGCCCCGCCCGGAGGGCGTTGACTTTCCCTGCCAACAATAGCGCCTGCGCGCCGCGGGGACTTGACCCGTACCGCACATACTGCTTGACGATCTCGGGCGCATCGGGGCTCTCGGGATGGGTTGCGGTAACCAGGCGCACGACGTAAGAAGTTATCTGAGGCGCCACCGGAACATCGCGGACAAGGCCGGCCCACCCCGTCAGGCGCGCCGCGTCCATCACCCTTTCTCCATGAGGCATCTCGCGCTGTGTTGTACGGTCCAGGATCATCCCCAGGTCATCGCCCGTCGGGAATGTCACCAGCAGTTTGAAGAAGAACCGGTCCAACTGAGCCTCAGGAAGCGTGTAGGTGCCCTCCATCTCGATTGGGTTTTGGGTTGCCATCACGAAGAACGGTTCCTCGAGACGATGACTCGTGCGCGCGACGGAAACCGTGTGCTCCTGCATCGCCTCGAGAAGCGCTGACTGTGTCTTGGGGGTTGCCCGGTTTATCTCATCCGCGAGGACGATGTTGGCGAAGATAGGCCCCTGCCGGAACCGGAATTCCCGGTTGCCGGCCTCGTCTTCAACGACGATGTTGGTGCCGATAATGTCGGCCGGCATCAGGTCGGGGGTGAACTGAATGCGTGAGAACTGCAGGCTGAGGGACTGGCTCAAGGTTCTGACAAGGAGCGTCTTCCCCAGTCCGGGCACACCCTCAAGGAGGCAGTGCCCCCCCGCGAACAGGCAGGTCAATACGCCGTCTATCACGTGTTCGCTGCCCACGATGACTTTGGCGATCTCGTCGTGCAGCCGCTGAAAATCGTCGCGAAACTGTGCTGCCGCCATCTCTGGATTGCTCATCATTTGTTCTCCCCGGTCTCATCGGACCGCGATTTCCGCGCCCGTTTGTCGAGAGCGCGATCTTTCGCTGCCAGTAGTTGCGCGGTATATTCGGTGCTTCCGCGTTGTTGTCCCGCCTTTTCCGCGGCGCTGACCTGGGCTGCCGCAGCGGCTTCCAGCCGTTCCCGGACCGCAGGGACATTGTCCAGCACGCCGGTTCCTTCCACGGAATAGACGAATGTCTTCGAGACTTGTCTCATGGCGCCATAGGCGCCGGTAAGCGGGCGCAGACGCGTTCCCTGCGCGGGCACCATGCGCCGGATGCCGGGAACCCGCCGCAATAGGGCGGCCAGCCATGCGAGCGGCGCCAGAAAATCGACCACGACCCGCCGCACGAAGATCTCGACAGGAAACAGGCAAACCGCGAACGCCACAAGATAGTGCCAGACGGGCGTGATCGTTGCTGACGCTTCCAGATTGTGAAGAAACGGATTGTCGCCCGGAGACACGAGGTTTCCGCCGCCTTCGGCTGCCATTTCTTCCAGGAGCGGCATGTTGGAGGTGTGGTATTCGTACTCGGGGGAATACCCGAGTGCCAGCCCGGCAGGCAGCATCCCCTGGCTGCCGTCTTGTCTGGTATACACCAGGTTTACCATGTACACCCCATGTTCATCGACGGGGAACATGCCTTCGTAGATGCCAGGACCAGTTTGGGCCAGGTTGATCTCGCTGTGGCTGAAATCCGGACCGGGCCCAGTGACCGCCCCTCGAGGCCTCAGGAAGTTGACGAAACGCCCTTGCTCGTCTACGGCGTCGATCCGGACATGCCCCCATCCCCCCTCTGCGCGCACATTGACCTGGAACGTTGTCGGAGCGGTGTCCCGTGTCGCCCAGCGCACCGCTTGCGCCCAGAAACGGTTGAACTCCTCCCACTGCATCCAGTTGGGGGCCCAGCGCGTTGTCACGTCGGAGGTAAACGCCACCGACTTGCCCAGCCCGTACCGCCAATGCGCCAGGATAGGGTCGGCCTCATCGGAAACCAGCGGCACCGACGCGTTCTCTTTGGGGACGGTCACCACATATCCGCGCAACGGCGGCAATCCGTTATCCAGCACGCCCCGGAGAATTTCCGAGGCGTATTGGGCTTGGGGGACGAACTCTTTCTCGACGAGGAGGCCGCGTTTCACGGTGGCGGCCTCCTTGGTGAAAATCTGAGGGAGGTTGGTTGGATTCTGCACCAGGTAATACTCGCCGCCCGTGGCTTGGGCAACCACTTGCAGCGACTGTTGGTCGCTCAAGCTGTGCGGACTGATGCAGACCGTGCTCACGGTAATCTTGGCGTCCGCCAGATTCTTGAGCAGCGCGCGCGGAGGCTGCTGGGCATCGCCATCCGAGATGATAACCACGCGTTTTGCCGCGGCGTCGGCCACAACCAGCGCGTCGTACGCCATTTGGAGGCCCGGTCCCGTGGCAGGCATATCGCCTATTTGCGGATTGGTGAGCGCCGCCTGCATACGCCGCTTGTCGCCCACGGGTTGCAGGGGAAAAAGCCAGTCGTCCGTTCCGTCCCATTTATAGGCCAGGGTTCCCATGAGGTCTTGTGAGGCCAAGACGTTCAGCGAGGCGATGCCGATCTCTCGTGCCCAGGCATTGCCCTCCGGAATCTCGCAGGTGTGCATGATCAACACCAGGGCCCCGCGCGGCATGACCTTCCGTTCTTTGATGTCCATGTTGACCGGCAGCGCGCGCTCGACCGCACTGTCGTAGTACCCCCCGGCGCCGAAACTGTCCGGTCCTCCAATCATCACGAGCCCGATTCCGAGGTCGCGCACCATGGCTTCCAGCGATCGGATTTGCTCGGTGGTCAGGTCTGTGCTGCTTACATTCGAGAGTATCACCACGTCGAAATCCTGGAACCCCGCCAGAGAGGTCGGGAAACTCCCCAGGTCCGCGGTCACGACGTGCAGCCCCTCGGCAACAAGAGCTTGTCCCAGCCGCGTGCTGTGCTCAGGATCTGCCTCGAGATACAAGACTCGAGGCTCTCCCTGGATGACCGTGAACGCGCGCCCGACATTGTTAGCATTCACGGTGTCGGCGGCGGATTCGATCGTCGCTTCGTATTCGTAAAACCCTTGCTGATTCAATTCCTGGGGCAACAGGAAAGCGTTATCGCCCTGCTGCAAGGTCACGTCCGCGGACTGCAGCAACCGTTTTCCCTGCTGGACGCGCTGGTACACGCGCAGGATTGCATCGCAGTCTTGGTCCGACTCGACAATCACCTGCAACTTGAACGGTTCTTCGGTGTTCACGCGGGATGGAACGTTTACCTCACGGACCCGCACTTCCGGGGATTCCCCCGTCTCGAGCGGCGCGACATTCACTTCGATGCCCGCCGCCCGCGCGAGTTTTATCTCTTCCAACGCGGCGCCGACAGTCTCGTTGCCGTCCGTGTACAGGACCATTCGCTTCATGTGGCCCTGTGGGAAAGCGGCCATGGCAAGGCGCACCGCCGCGGCGATGTCGGTCTGCTCTCCTCCGACATACGAGCGCACTTGTTCCAGGCGAAGGCGCGCCTCGATCTTGTGCTCGATGCTCGGTTGTTCTCCGAACACAATGACGCCCGCTTCGTCATTTTGCCCCATGAAGGTCTCACAGGTCTGTTTGACGGCATCCACGGCCGCCTGGCGGAATTCCTCGACGATGCTGTTGGATTGGTCGAGCAGAAAGAACACCGCCAGTTTGTCGTTGGTACGAACCAGTTCTGCCCCCGCAAGGGCCGCGATCAACGCAGTCAGGATCAGACAGCGAAGCGTGAGCGCAATCCATTTTCGCGTTCGAGACAGCGACCGCATTCGCAAGGCTATCCACGCGGTCCACGGCACCAGAACGAGCAGGACCAATACCCACGGGAATATGAACCGGGGGGTTACATCCACTGCTGCTCCCCCTTCCGGTGGTTGGCCGTTTCTCGCATGAAGGTATTGGTTGCCTTGCGCATTCGCGTCTATCCTAATGTGAACGATTGGATGCGGTGGTTGTCCGTATCCGCGACGTAAGCCATCCCCCTGCTGCTCACCGCGACGCCCCTGGGGCCGTGAAACTGCCCCGGGTCTCGCCCGGGCCCGCCGTAAGCCCCAAGGAATTTACCCTCCGGGCTGAAGTGTGACACGCGGTTGTTGCCGTATTCGCATGCCAGGATGCCTCCGTCCGGAAGCATGGCGGTATCGTAAGGATACTTGAGTCTTTGTCCGTTTTCACCGCTATTCCCGATGATTTGAAGGCATTTCCCTTCGAGATCGAACAGTTGAATGCGATGGTTCACGGTGTCACAAACATAAACGCGATCTTCGAAGACATCAATCGCCATAGCCCGGCTGAACTGCCCGGGTTCAGCGCCAAACTCGCCAAAACTGAACAGAAACTCATTGTTCGAATCGAACACCTGCACCCGGTCCGCGTCCATGCCATACTCCGAGATGAACGACCGCCCGTCCGGATGCCGGGCGATATCGGTGGGATAGATGAAGTTGCCCGGTTGGGAACCGTAGCTGCCCCATTCGACCACCAAATCACCTTCGGGGGTGTACTCGCGGATAGCGCTGTAGTGAGTGTCCGCAATCAACACCCGGCCATTGTGGTCAAAAGCAACCCCGGTCGGCGTTCCATTGTCCGCGGCAGGCATATGCCATTTTCTTTGGAATTCGCCCTGTTCGGAAAAGACTTGGACCCTGCCCGTCGTGTCAATGACGTATATCTCTCCACCAAACGCGCCGACGGCGCGAGGGCGCAAGAACTCGCCATCACGCTGTCCCGGGCAGCCCCATGTGGTCCAAACAGCTTCGGTTTGAACAGTTTGCACGCTGCATGCGCAGGCACATGCAGCGGCGGACGCAACCAGGAACTCCCGCCGTGTAACCCCCACAGTTCTATGCACCTGTTTCCGGACGGTCATTCGCGCCGTTCGCGCGGCGACCGTTCGGGTTCCAGCGACCCAAAATACTGCCGCACGAACTCTTTCGAGCCCTGCGGAATCTCTTCCTTTGTCAACGCTTCCTCAGCGGCTTGCTGCACTTCGATGATGGTTTCGGAGACGAACTCGGTTGTGGCTTCGGGGTCTTCATCAGGGGCGTTATGCTTCATGATACTCGACAAAACCTTCCCGGGCGTCATTTCGCCGGGCAAAAACGTTGGGCTGAAGCCTCCCTGAACGTCGGGCAAATCGCCGACCGTGCCGCCGCGGCCGCTTCCCGGCCCGCCCATCCCGGGACCGGACCCCTGATTGGAACCGGCGCTCCAAGGAGACCGGCCGGGGCCGCGGCTACCCCAGTTGGCGCCGATACCCTGGCCATTCTGGCCGCCGGAGCCCATGCCGCCGAACCCAAGGGCCGCAAGATCGCATTTCCCGCCCGAACACGCCTTGCAACCTTCCCCCATGCATTGCATGGCCATGTCCATCTGCTGCATCTGTTCCATCGCCGAGGCGACGTCTTCCAGGGCCATCTGCATCTGTTCGAGCGATGCGAGCATGCCTGCGGCGTCCTTTATAGACATGCCTTCGGCCGCCTTTTCCAGCGCCTGACCGAGCATGGAGTCCTTGCCGCCCAATTCCTTGGCCAATTCGCTGAGTTCTTTGGCCAAGGCTTTTCGTTCTTCCTCGGTAAGGCCGCCTTCTTTTTGTATCTTCTCCGCGAGTTGCTCCTGCAGTTCCCGGGCCTTTTCGGCTGCTTTCTCGAAATTTCCTTCCTCAATGCTCGACGCGAGGTCCTTGGTCTTGTCCAGGTCCGCTTTACTCATGCCAGGCCGGGCAACGGGCATCTCGCTCGCGATCTTCTCCCGTTCTTCGCGGATTTCCTTGGCCATATTGGTCAACTTGGCCAATGCCTGCTTTTCGGATAGCTCACCGCTCTCAAGACCTTCCGCAATCCGCTCCACTTTCTTGACGTCTTCGGTGAGACTTGGGTGACGCTCAGATTCCGGCAATTCTTTGATCGGGCGCATGGCCTCTTCGAGCTTGCGCGCCCGGGCCGTCATGGTTTCACGAAGCTCGCGCGCCTTCGCCACGCGTTCCCGGTGTCCGAGCACGTCAAATTCAGGCAGGAGCACATAGGCAAGTCCGTACACCAGCACAGCTACTGCAAGCCACTTGGTGACTCGGGGCATTCTCACCGGGAAGTCCTTGCCGGTATTGATGTTACAGGAATGAATCTCGGCGTCGCGATGAAGCGCTTGAACCATCTCTCCGTCCGCGTCAGACAGTTCGAGAGAGCTGGTGATACGCTCTTCGAGACCCAACCGCCGGTCTACCTCGAGCGCGGCCATTGAGAAAGAAGGACGCTGGTGATAGGTCAACAGGAACGCCGCAGCGCCAGCAACCGCCAACAGGACTATCAGGACCGGTTCGGGCGGTCCCAAGTAGGGAAACAAGCGCACAGCCACGAGCCAGAGCAAGGCCAGGGAGCAGGCCCATGTCAGGAACAGGGCCAGAAAATAGAGCCAGGCCGTGACAATCAGACGCCGCCGGACAGCGCCCAAAAGCTTCCCGAAACGTTTGGCAGCCATCACTTTGTTCTTTCCGGTTAATGGCAGGCGACAATCAGTGCCTGCAGACCCATTACCTCCACCATATCATGACGCCCATCGCCAGAAAAGATCATTTTCCGCTCACGCAAAAATGCGAATAGTGAGAGGCGGTGAGCCCGATCCTATTCTCCATCTCCCTTTACGTTCAGCGGCATGAATTGTTCACACAGCGAGGGCTCCAGGACAAGCAGGAAAGGTGCAGGGAACCAGAAAAGGGGCGGGTCCGGCCCTGCCTTCTTCATTGGCGCACTGTAGAGCCCTCCGTGAGGGCTTTGGACGGCAGGCGGGGCAAATATGTGTCCCCTGCAGAACGCAACGAACTCCTTGACCTCCGGCGAATCCATATGCCGCAAGGCTTCTCGCATGAAACTTCCATGCCGCCTTCCCAGGCCCTGCCTCAACATGGTGAGTAGGACCGTGCCGGGGTCTTGCGAAAGTAGCGTTTCGTCTGTTACACATTCCCGACGGCACAACCCCTCGCCGGGCTGCTTCTCAAGCACAATGAGGACGGAGCTGCACGTTGCGGGACTGGCCGCAGGAAGAAAACGCCTGTGGACCATCTCGCAGAATCGCAAAACGTCATCGTGGGCAAGATGGATTCGCAGGGTCTTCATGAACTCCTCATATTCGTCACTGAGCACGTGTTCGAGAAGATGGTTGTTGTTGAAGAAATCATGAGCCTGGTAGACGGCCACCCGGCACTCGCGTTCCCGTGCATGCTGCTCGATTTCGCGGAACGTAACGCCCGTGTCAGAGTCCAACGGATGGAATCCGTCTTTGACATGCGGGCGCGGTATTCCGATAGTGTCTCCGAACTGCTGCTGCTCGCCGGAAGCCATGTCGAAGACGATTCGCCCGCCGTCGCGCGTTACACGAAGGCACGCGTCCAACAAGGGCTACCACTGGGGGAAATGGCGAAGCACGGTCATTGAAACGACGCTGTCGAAAATGCCGTCGCTGAATGGCAGCCGCTCGAGCTCGCCTTGGACACAGGGAAACGCTTTCCTCTCCTCTCGAGCGTACGCTTTCCCGCGGCCCAGCATATCGCGTGAGATATCCAGAGCCATGACTTGGTAGTCCGCCCCTAGCAGGGGAAATGTGAAGCGGCCGGTGCCTGCCCCGGCGTCCAGGTTCTTGGGGCCCAAGGCATGCTGCAGGACAAATCCTGTTTCCGTGAGGTTCCTCAAGCGGACTACGGGCTCGTTCTGGTGCACGAGATGAAAGTAATGATTTCCGGCGCCCTCCTGCGCCCACACGGCCCGCTTCTGTCCCCGGATCTCGTTGCGCTGGTCTTCCGTGAGATGGGACGGGTCCATGAATGTCCCCCATTCGAGGTCGTGTTCTAAAGTGATCTGCCTTGCTTTCGCCATGCCGCAATCTGCCGGGAACGCCGGGCGGTCTGACCTTGGCGGACAATCTTGGACCATGTGGCGTAATCCTGGTCCTCGGGCAGCATCAGGGACAAGAACGGCTCAAGCACATCATCCCCCAGGAAATCGCAAAACGAGTCGTACAGCTGTACATGGTTCTTGTACCGCATCCTGGGCGTGTAGCGTTTTACGGGGACGACGCTTTCCAAGTCAACAAAAAAGAACGTTTTGCCATCCCGCGTCAAGATGTTTTTCCCCGAGAGGTCCCGATGAAATACCCCGACCTCGCGAAGGGTGTCAATGGCCAGAGCCAAGTCTCTGAGAAAATCTCGAATCTGGTTCTCCGTAGCCCCCTCCTGGACCATTTCCGCGGCAAAGCGCTCGACGTTGCTGGTTTGGTCAAGGTAATCCATAACCAGGTAGCTTGCCGTGACGAAGCCCCAGCGTTCCGTCTCGATCAGTCCATGGGCGCGGGGAACGCTGACGCCCTGCTGTTCGAGGTAGAGGCTGGCCAGCCAGCCGCGCCGGAACCGGTTGCGGCGCAGCGTACGCTTCAATAAGCCCCGGACCGCCCCCCCTGAACAGGCCTTCACGACCAGACCATCCACACGGCGCGTGACATATCTTGACGAGGCCTTCAAGACGGCGCCCTCGGCTGAAATGGCCGTCAACAGGGTTTCACACGATATGTCCTTTCGGTGATGGATGATGGCATTACCGCGCCGGTCACATATTGTGTTGTCGGAAGCCTGCATGAATGTGTGCATGTGCATAAACTATTTCCTGGGTCCAGAGAGGGACGCCCTCGATTTCACTCGGTACAGGAACGAGAGCAAGAGATGGCGTGAAAGTCGGCCATATCCTTCAAAGATCATCTCATACGCCTTGGGGTCGAGATAGTTCTTCTCGAACGAACGCCGCAGCCGAAACAAGTTTGCCGCGCGGGCATACGACGATAAGTGCTTGGTTTTTCTGGCTTTATCGAAGTCGATAAGGAAAGGTCTGCCCCCTGAGACCAAGATGTTTCGGACTTGGAGATCTGCGTGCCATACGCCTAAATCGTGCATCCGGCGGATGGTCTCGCCGATTTTCTTCAATGTAGCAGAGGACGGTTCCGAACCCGTCAATAAGCAGTCCTGGAGGTGAAGCGCATCCAGGGCCATTGTTGCGATACGGCCTCGCAACAGGCCGCAGCGGCGCCACCAGCATATGCCCAACGGCTCCGGCACCGGAAAATCTTGCCTCCAAAGGTAATCGACGATGCGCAGCTCCGCCAGGGGCCGGTTTGTCAAATAGGCGTCACGGTTCACGTACCGCAGCAGGCCTCCCCGACGGTACTCGCGCACCAGGGCCGAGCCCCGGGGTAAAGGGAACCTGTAAACGGTACCCCGTCCCGACGCATTGTCAGGAGCTGTGCCGGTCCCTGAGAGCAAAGCGTCTTTCACAAGACCGGCAAATTCCCCGCGAAGCAACCCGGATTTGCCGTCCCCGCAAACGAATTCATATCCTTCTAACATTATCTTGGTGTCTGACTCGGATCCGACAGCCCGAGGCGTTCATAGGTTCGGGATTCTCAAGCGGTACTGTGCATCCCTTTTCGGGGTGAATACTCACAAACGATAAGCATAACATAATACCTTTTCAAAAGGGCGGAATCCATTGAAGCGAAGAGAAGGGGCCTCGCTCGCATGGCTTGCCTCCCACCTGAAAGCTGGCCGGGTTTCATGCGCATTGGCGAGAACAAGGCGGCGCGCAAAGAAGGCAAAACATGAGGTTCTGTGAAACATTTAGGGCAGCTTGTGGTATTAACCATAAAGTGCGAGAATGCGTCTACCCGGGACTCCGGATGTCCAGAACGCGAGGAGAAAGCTCATGACGAAACTGCACGCAAAAGCCATCAGCAAACCGGGGAGCGCTGATACAAGCGATGTTCAAAACACTCTCGATCTTTTCGCGTTCATCAGGAATCTGATGGGTTTGCTCAATACGTTCTTAGCAAACAGCCCGAAGACCCAAGCCAGTTCCTGACCGGGGCAGGCTGGGCGGGGGCGGGTCCGCGCAAGAGGCCAAATTGCGCGTGCCCGGGGGAATATTCCAGCGTATATAATACTTGACAGTTGCGTTTCGCGCGTGTTTTGTGTAACGTTATCGGGAGTCGGGGTTCTTCCCAGGAACGGGAAGCGCGGGAGCCATGCGCGTAATTGAGGCGCAGGTTTCGCTCCCCGAGACAAGGTTGAGGGAGTATCCTCTGGAGAGAGGGGCCCATGAGTGACTGCCTGGAGTTCCGGCTATAGCTGGAAGATGGGGAGAGGATGGTACCGAATGAAGCACGTGAAACCACTTTCGCGGAAACCCGGGGTTGCGCAGCAGACGGTTTTGGAGGTCAAGTTGGAAGCGCTTCTGTATTATGTTGACGCAGGGGCCGAGTACGTCTTTAACAAGTTTGAAAACGCTGTTGTGTAGGCAGGTCAACCGGAGAACATCCTTGATGAACCACTGCAAACCTATTTCGAAGATCCCCGAGCGGGCTCAAACATCGAATTTCGTTCTGCTGAAGAACTTCACCCAGGATTTGGCCGAGCGCGTGTTGAGTATTCAGCGCTCCAAACCATGGGGAATCTACTGGCCGCCCGGCGGGGGAGATGAAGATTAAGCCGGGCCGAGATTGTGAGGGCGTTGTCCGCCGGTTCCGCGAGTGAGTGGCACGTCAGATGGCAGGGGCGCAGGGAAATGCGACAAGACGCCTGAGTCACGGCTGTTACGGCAAAGTCAGGGATTGAGAATTGGAACTGCCGCCTGGGAAACCCATCCCGGGCGGCAGTTTGTTTTTCCTGCACGTCTTCAGATGCGGCTTCGTCCGATGGCGGACATGCGTATTCTCAGTTCGTCGCAGTTCTCGAAACGTTTTTCCGGCTCCTTGCTCATCATCCGCATGATGATATCCCCTAAATCTCTGGGGCATCTCGGATTGGCGTCCGAAGGGTGGTCCGGCATGGTCTGAAGATGGCACTCGTAAAGCCGCTGCAGATTGTCGACTCGGAAAGGCACCTTTCCCGTAAATATCAAGTAGAAAGTGGCGCCCAACGAATAAATATCGCTCCGCGACGTAGCGCGTTCGCCTCGGATGATTTCCGGCGCGACGTACATTGGCGTCACTTGTTCCTTCAACCCGGTGTCCAACAGGGTAAACAGCCTTTCGCGCGCCAGCGAGTAATCTGTCAGCTTGGCAATACCCTTGCGAGTGAACAAGACGTTTGCCGGCTTCATGTCGTGGTGGATGAACCCCTGGTCGTGAATGTATTGCAGGCCATTGCACATCTGCGCGACGACCACCATGCGTTCCTGGAGGTTCCACGGCCGGTTTTCGATGTACCACCTGAGGTCCGGCCCGTCCACGTATTCTTCGACCAGACAATGCCCCTCGTCTCCGGAAACCAGGTCGTATATCTGGACGACGTTGCTGTGTTCAAACTTCTTGAAGCGTTTGACGCTCTTGGCCAATTCGCGGAGGTGGAGATTGTTGCGAAAGAAATTGGCGTGAAACAGTTTGACCGCCACGATGTTGCCTGTTTTCGTATCGATGGCGCGATAGACTACGCCGGTGCCTCCGCGTCCCAGCAGGAGGTCGATCCGAAAATGATACAGTTTGTATCTATCCGGGGGTTCGTGACGCAACGCAGTTCATCCCCTTCTATACGTCAAATGCAAGGTTGATTTCGGGGGCGTCGCCCCAGAGGCCGTCCAGATCATAGAATTCCCGCGCCTTTTCACGAAAGACGTGCACGATGATATTGCCAAAGTCAATTAGAAGCCAGCCCGCCCCTGCATCGCCTTCGGCTCCCCGGGGCAGTATGCCGATTTCCTTCATGCCCATGCGAATGGAATTGTAGATTGCTTTGACCTGCGGCTCGCTGGAAGCGCTGCAAATAACGAAAACATCCGCCATTACTGTAAGGCCGCGTAAATCGTAGGCCCTGATATCGCGGGCCTTGTGCTTCGCGGCGCATTCAGCGATGCGCAGGGTGTTGGGAAGGAAGTCCGGCTCGGTTGATTTGGATTTGCGAACGAGTTTCGCCAATTCCCCTTATGCTCCTTGTTACCGTTCCAATGCCTTCATGAGGATGTCGTTTACCAATTTGGGATTGGCTTTGCCTTTTGTGGCCTTCATCACCTGGCCCACCAGAAAACCCAGCGCCTTTTCTTTTCCGTTCCTGAAATCGTCAACCGGCCCGGGATTGGCGGCGACCACGCTCGCGACGACTTTCGTCAGTTCGTTCTCGTCACTGATTTGTACCAACCCTCTTGCTTCCACGATGCTTTTTGCGCTCTTGCCCGTTTCGAACATCTCCAGCAGCACATCTTTGGCGATCTTGCCGCTGATTGTACCATCATCGATCAAACGAATCATCGCTGCCAGTTCACCGCTGGAGACCTTGCATGTTTCGATGGCGACGCCGGTCTTGACGAGCAAAGCCTGCAAATCGCCCATAATCCAGTTCGCGGCGGGTTTTGCTGCAGCGCCGGCCTTCACGGTGATCTCGAAATAGTCAGCCATGCCGCGTGACGCGGTCAAGACATCGGCGTCATAGGCCGACAACCCGTACTCTTCCTGAAGACGCGTCCAGCGGGCGCGGGGCAGTTCGGGAAGGGTCTCGCGGATCTTGGCTTCCCATGCTTCGTCAACGGCCAAAGGCACGAGGTCGGGCTCGGGGAAATAGCGGTAATCATGAGCCGATTCTTTGCTGCGTTGCGAAACCGTGATTCCGCGGTCTGCATCCCATCCCCGGGTCTCCTGCAGAATGGTTCCACCTTCGTCGAGGAGCTGCCGCTGGCGCGCGATTTCAAATTCGATGGCCTTCTGCACGCCGCTGAACGAGGCCACGTTCTTGACCTCTGTCTTGACGCCGAACTCCTTTGCGCCGGCTGGCCGGATGCTGACGTTGGCTTCAGCGCGCAGCGACCCTTCTTCCATGTTGCAGTCGCTGACTTCGAGGTACTGCAGGATGCGTTTGAGTTGGGTGAGGTAGGCGAACGCCTCGTCCGCGCTCGAAATATCGGGCTCGGTGACGATCTCGAGCAAGGGAACGCCGCTGCGGTTGAAGTCGATGCCGCTTACGCCGCCACCCAGCGTGTGGGTATTCCGAGCGGTATCTTCCTCGAGATGCGCCCGTGTGATGCCGATCCGCTTTGTTTCGCCGTTGACGGTAATCTGGATGCATCCGTCATGGCACAACGGCAGATCGTACTGGCTGATCTGGTAATTCTTCGCAAGGTCCGGGTAGAAGTAATTCTTGCGGTCCATTTTTGACCAGCGCGCGATGGTGCAATTCAGCGCGAGTCCTGCCGCCACGGCAAATTCTACTGCCCGCTTGTTCATGACCGGCAGCACGCCCGGCATGCCCAGGCATATGGGGCAGACATTCGTGTTCGGCGGCGCATGGAACCGTGTGCTGCAGCTGCAAAACATCTTGGATGCGGTGTTCAGCTCGACGTGGACTTCCATCCCGATTACTGCTTCATATTCCATCTCGTCAGGTCCCTAACCGGCGCGACGCGCCGTCCGTTTACGCAATTGGGGGAACGCCCATCTCCAGGTTCCGATGTTGTTCATAGGTATACCCCACGCGGAGCACCGTTTCCTCGTCAAATGGCTTGCCCAGCATCTGCAAGCCCACCGGCAACCCCGATTCCGTGAGGCCGCAGGGCATGCTCATTCCCGGGATGCTGGCCAGATTCACCGAAATGGTATAGATGTCACTCAGGTACATCTCGAGGGGGTCGGCGGTTTTTTCGCCCAGTTTGAAGGCGGGGGTAGGCGATGTGGGCGTAAGGATCACGTCGCATTTTTCAAACGCCTTCTGGAAATCCTGCCGGATAAGGGTCCGCACCTTCTGGGCCTTGAGGTAGTACGCGTCGTAGTAGCCGCTCGAAAGCACGTACGTCCCGAGCATGATGCGCCGCCGCACTTCCGGGCCAAATGCCTCTGTCTTGGAGTTGACGTACATGTCGCGCACGTCAGTGACATTCGGCGAACGGTAGCCGTACCGGACGCCGTCAAAACGTGCGAGGTTGGCGCTCGCTTCGGCCGTGCAGATGATGTAATAGACCGCGATCGCATAATCCGTGTGAGGCAGGGAGACGTCGATGACCTTTGCCCCCAAGCCTTTCAATACGTCGACGGCGGCCTCGACGCGGGTCCGCACATCACCGCCCAGAGCGTCAGTGAAATATTCCTTGGGAAGGCCGACCGTGATATCCGAGACGTCATCGCGCAAGGCTCTGGTGAAATCGGGAACGGGTGTATCGGACGAAGTCGAGTCGCGCGGGTCCAGACCGCACAACACGTTGAGCGCCAAGGCCATGTCTTTCATGTCCTTGGTGAAGGGGCCGACCTGGTCCAGCGATGACGCGAACGCCACCAGCCCGTAGCGCGACACGCGCCCGTAGGTCGGTTTCAGTCCGACGCATCCACAGCATGCCGCCGGCTGGCGGATGGACCCGCCTGTATCGCTCCCGAGCGCGATTGCGCACTCGTCGGCCGCAATAGCCGCCGCTGAACCGCCGCTCGAGCCGCCCGGCACGCACGCGAGATTCCAAGGGTTATGAGTGATCTGGACTGCCGAGTTCTCTGTCGACGAGCCCATGGCGAATTCGTCCATATTGAGTTTGCCGAGGAAAATGCCCCCCGCGGCGTCTAGTTTCTCGATAATCGTCGCGTCAAACGGGCTTCGATAACCCTTCAAGATCTTTGAGCAGCATGTTGTCGTGCCCACCTTGGTGCAGAATACGTCTTTGACGCCGACGGGCACGCCGGCGAGAGGACCGGCGTCCTCTCCCCTCTTCAGTTTCGCGTCGACCTTCTCCGCCTGGCGCAGAGCATGGTCTTCCCACACGTCCGTATATGCTTGCACCTTGCCATCGACGGCCTTGATGCGGTTTAGAAAGCTCTGGGTCACCTCGGCAGCGGTGGTTTCGCCGCTCCGCACGGCATCGCGCAACTCATGTGCAGTCAACCTGTACCATTCACGACTCATGAGCAACTCCCGGCGAAATGGGGGCTGTGCGCCGCCCGTTGAATAGCCCTAGCCTTCCAGGATCTTCGGCACGAGAAAGTACTCGCCGTTAGTCTGGGGCGCGTTTCGGAGAGCATCTTCCCTGTTCAGGGAAGGTTTTACGACATCGTCCCGATACACATTGGTCATTTCCTGCGCGTGCATCATGGGCTCGATAGTATCGGTATTCAGCTCGTTCAGCTTATCCATGTAGCCCAGAATATCGGTCATCTCGCCGACCAGACGCTCCTTCGTAGCGTCATCCAGCGCCAAATGCGCCAATCGGGCCACATAATCAACGTCTTGTTGGGTGATCTTCGCCACTGTTGTCATTCCCCACGCATGTCAGAATCAAGAAACGCCACAATGAAAGGCGATCGTAGCATAGAGAGCCATCCGGATTCCACGAAAGCGGGCGCTAAAAGCAGCCCCCGTCATAGAAGCGAAAAACGCTTGGAACATCTGAGTATGTTCGGCAAGCCACCGAGTCGCTACCCGTTCTTCGTTACTCTTCAGATTGTGCCATTGGAACCAGCTCAAGGGCCTGCAGGACGGCCTCGCGCTCGTCGCACCCGGTCAGACGCACCTCGATAATGCCGTGGCGGGGAGCAATGTCACTGAAAACGGCATCGTAGGCGCGGAATGTCCCGCCGGCTGCTTCCTCGACATCCATCCCGGAAATGAGCCGGTCGCCATTGATGTCCACATTCAGAATGTGCTTGACGAATCCCCCGTCTTTGTCTTTTTCGAGGAACCAGTGCAAAGGCGTACTGGCAAACAAGAGACGCACGGTGTAACGTCCGGGGCCGGTGGTAAGGTTGACC
The DNA here is from genome assembly GCA_035416745.1 of Candidatus Hydrogenedentota bacterium. Taxonomy (NCBI): domain Bacteria; kingdom Pseudomonadati; phylum Candidatus Hydrogenedentota; species Candidatus Hydrogenedentota bacterium. The sequence continues at coordinate 82,597 of DAOLNV010000005.1, forward strand.
CAAAACTCCCTGCCGTGGATGCCGTAACGGTAGAGTTCCGGGTCTTCGGTGTTTCCGATATACATGGTGCGGCGCTCAGTCCACAGGGCGTCTTTCATGACATCCCTGCCGTAGCCGCTCCGAACCACGAACTCCGAGGCCGGCCGCCATGCGTTGCCCTGCGAATCCTTGTAGTCCGTGCGCCCCGTGTAGCCAAAGATCATGCGTTGGGCGGTTCTTGGCCCTCCCCCGCTGCCGAATCCTGAATTCCCTTGTGCCGCGGAGTATTGGATGCCGCGCAATGACACTTCCGCGCCCCCGGAAACGGGGTTGCCTCGTCCCAGGGCTACAACGCGGAGCGTATGCTCGTCTTGTTTCAGCCCGCTCCGAGAGTAGATGGTCTGGTTGGCTCTGGGCTTGGGGCTCCAACAGTCGATGAAGGTTTGCTGCTTCTTTCCGTCGAGGAAAACCTCTGCGAGCCCTCCGCCGGGCCCGACGTCGCCGGTCACGCGCACCTGGTTGCCCTCGAAGGCGCAGGTCACGGAGGCTTCCGGCTCAGACGCCGCCATAACACCCCTGCGCTCGTTCCATGCCCCGGTTCTTGCCAAGGTTTCGGCCGCGACGAACTGCTGGGGATCCTGCCCGGTGATTTCCACGCGGCCGGCGTTGTCGTGCCGGATGGTCACTATGCAGTCGCCGTTGGGAAGGGTGTCGATGCGGTATCCGTTGGTATCCAGCTCTGGGCGCTCCTCCAACTCTTTGCCGTTGGCCGTTACGGCCTGCGGCATGAAAGCCAGACGCGCGACGTCGATGGTCTCAGGGAGCGCATCACATGTGGTGTAGGCAATCCGGCCGTCGGCGTATTCAATCCAGTTAACAACGGAGGTGCTGCGCATGAGGTGGTTTTCACGTGCGGGGCCGAAGGTTTCGGGCATCCACGCCAAGGCTTCCATGACCTGGCACAGCGGCCAGGGATGCGCAAGGTTCGACCACTCGCCCGTGGCCACGGCGTCCCCGAACAGGCCGTCCTTCACGACACCGTTTGTTTCGCTGTCGTACGTGGCCATGAGGATCATGCGGCGGCCGATCTCGCGCGCCCATTCGCTGTCCGCGAGCACGCCGTACCGAATCCACGTCGGCGCGGCGGTGTATTGGTTGTAGGACAGCGACGTGCCGCAGCAGGTCGACGATTCCGGAAATGCCCAGACGCCGCTGTAGGTGTCGGCGCACGAATTGGGGTCTACGCTGTTTCGTGCAAACACGAGAGGCATGATGTTGCGCAGGTCATTCTGCCAGTTCGGAAACGCTCCACGGTACTTCAGCATATAGTCCACGCACATTGACACTATGCCGCACGTTACCGGATTGTCCCAGTCCCAGTATTGGCGTCCCCATACCTCGTTGTCGGTCCATCGGGGCAGCAACTGGTGACGTATGCAGGCGCGGCCGGCGTCCCGAGCGCGCATCAAGGCGCCATTCTCTCCGGCGTACCCGGAAGCGATAACCTCGTCAAGGAACTCACAGACCATGGTGGTGCTGCCGGTCAACTTGTCCGACCATCCGACCACCGATGGGTCGACGTAGCGGTTCCACGGCGGGAACGCGGGATCAAAATTGCACTTTTCGGCGAAAACATCTGCCCAATGCCTGGCGGCCTCCCAGTACCGCTCCTCGCCCGTGAGTTTGTAGGTTTTGAGGACGTCCTCGCCCAGCCGAGCGCACAAATCGAGCTGGATGCGGGTGTCCTGCATGCATTTCCCGTAGACCTTTCCCCGGGTCGGCGTGCTGATGGGAAACCGCGGCCATTCGTGCCCGGCGTCCGTCAAGCCATAGTCGAGCACATAGTCGACCGTCAGGGTAACGTACGTTAGCGCGATGGGATCTCCGCTGTAGCGGTAATAATCGGTCAGACCCTTGATGATGCTCCATGCCCGCTGGCTGAGGTCGCCGCACATCCAGTCATTGGTCTCGGGAATCTGTATTTCGCCCTTGCTGGTAATGCTCCAGTGGGAGTTATAGATGAAATCCGGCGCGGCCATCACCGCTCGGTCCGTCCCGATCCACGGATACCGTTTATAGACCTCGATAGCGATGCGCAGGCGTTCGTCCAACTGCCCGTTCTGCCCCTCGTGCCAAGGGGCCAGGACTCCGTTCTCGTCCTCGCGCGTCCCGTGCGCATAATAGCTGTCCAAGCGGTTGGCGGCATGAGCGGGCGCCGCGGAAGCGACAAAAACGACGGAGACAAGAGAGACGGTCGATAAGTTGCGAAGCGTCATGGCTCACCCCACGGGATTTGGTCAATGTGTCGGGCCGTCTATCGCGAGTCTATCGAAAACTTCCACATAACGCCACGATTGAAAGGCTCTGTCTCTGTGCCCTTCGCGGCTTCGTGTAAGGAGTTCTTTGCCCCTAAGGTTTTATCAGCTCGGGCTTCGCGGTCTCGCCTTCCATATCGAAGGGCAGCCGGAACACGTCTCCGTTCTTGTTGCAGAAGTAGAGCCGCGATACGGACGGCTCCCGTCCGTGGCCGTCCGCCCAGAACCCGTAGAAATCCGGGTGGGCGTTGACCGGCCTCCGCACGTAGGTATGGTTGTACGGGCTGTTCTTTGTCATCTGCCTGACCATGGCCCACGATTCCCCGGCGTCTTCCGTGAACCACATGACGACCTCCCCGCCGGGGTTGTAAGGCTGGGGTCCGGCCTCCGTCGGCGCGATGAGCCGCCACTGGGTGTCGGACTCGACGTAGAGCGAGCCCATGTCGTAGTTGTTGTCGGAGATGATGTTTGACGGCAGAATCAGCCATTCCCGGCCGGTCCAGCGGGCGATAGTCCAGGTCCGGGGCATGTTCTTGGGGCCCGATTCGTAGCCTTTGCTGGTGAGGTAAAGGATGACGGGCCGGCCGGCGGAATCGAACGAGACGTCCTTGATGTATACGTTCAACCCTTTAGACTCGTATTCGGCCACACGGCAGGAACTCGCGGGGTCGGTGAGCATGGGCTCGAGCACTTGACCGCCGGCGGTCTTCCACGTCTCCCCGAAGTCATCGGACTCCATGTAGTACAGGTTCGTGCGCCAGTTCAACCCTTTCTTGGGCGGATGGTAGTTGAACGCGCTGCCGACTTTTTGCCCGAAGAAATTCGTGATTTGATAATGGCCTTCGCCCATGCGCGAGAGGAAGCGCCGCTCGGACCAATTGATGCCGTCCTCGCTGGTGGACATGCAGATGGCCCGGCCCCCCGTGTAGTGGGTGTGCATGAACAGCCAGCCCTTGCCGGGAATGATCCACGGCTGGGGATACGAGAAATTCCCTTGCCACTTCAACTCGAATTGGTCTATGCAATACGGCTCGACACTCCGCGAGATGTACGACGGGCGGCTCGTGCCGTGGCTGCTCGAAAAAATCCAGACATAGCCATCCGGGTCGATATTGATCACGGGGTTGTCGTGGGCATCGTCGGTCTGTTTGTCTAACAGCAGCAAGGGCCTCGGCACCTCCCCGGTCGCGTGGTCGTAGTATGAGACCATGTGGATGAGCCGGTTTTTGTCTTTGTACGCTCCGCCGTATGTGAAGAAGGTCTTGTTGGCTTCGGGGGCATACCACGCGAAGGGGATATGCTTGGCGCAATAGGTCCCCAGCCCGCCGCTGTACTTGTAGACATACTCGTCGTTGGACTTCTGATTAAAATACCAGATGCCCCGGTAGCCATCCTCACGCGTGTTGAGAAGAATCGGGCCCTTTTCGGCCTCTTCGGCGGCCCTGACGCCCATGGCCGAGGCCAGAATTGTCCCCATCAGCGCCATTCGAAGCCCCCTGGCGATGTTCATGCCCGCGCCTCCTTTCCGGCTGGCCGCAGCTTTAGCTCTGGGCCAGTTCTTCGGTCAATTCTTCCCATTCCTGGTAGAGCAACAATAGATCGGCCCTCAGTCCGTCGTATTCTTCCTTCAACCGGCGCTGTGCTTCGTGGCCGGCAGGGTCCAATTGCGCGAATTGGGCTTCGAGGTCCTCGACGGCCTCCTCCATGGCCTCGATGCGCGATTCGAGTT